>JAUWNN010000027.1 GCA_030612625.1 Caldifarciminota bacterium | reverse complement strand
GGAGCCTGTCGGAGAACCCCAATGGACGCGAAGCGGTGGGGAAATACTGTCAAGAACATGGCTTCCTGGGATTCATAGTGGGACTAGCATCCGATTCTCAGCCCCAGTCTGGCCACGAAGTGGGGATTCATTTCTATCGCGGCTCCGCTATTAGAGGTATTCCGACAGGCTCCTAGGCTATACGGGCCAGGCTTGGGCCCGGGAGTCCGGGAATCCGGTATCGCGTCCGGGTGCTTCTCCCCAAATTTTTACTTGACAAGCCGGTCTGGGTTGGGATAATTATGCTGGGTTACTAGCTGTCCTGAAACGGCACAATCTGGAAAGTCCAGATTCCCGCAGGCGTGCACTGGCACGGCTGTGGAATATCGTCGTCCAGTCAGGATGGATTATCCCGAAGACCTCATGTGGGAAGGTTCTTTTTGACGGAGTCAGAAAGAGCCCGGTTTTGTAGAAGTAATAATAGAAGGAGGCAACATGGCTAAACATATCATAGCCATTCTGGGGCTAGCATTTCTAGCCGCAGGGGTGCAGGCTGAAGTGCACCCGATTACCGCAGTGATGCCGGAAGGGACGCAGCAGGACGAAGTCCTGTTACCACCTTCCGGAGACCCGGAGCTTGATGCCATCATCTGGACCATACGGGCTCCTTATCCCTATTCCAATGGAACATACCGGTCTGCGGCCTGTGGTGACGGTCATTACTACTACATGTGCGGCGGATGGGTAGGTATCACTGGTTCAGGAGGTCCTCGCAACACCCTGCACCGGTATGACCCGGTGTCGAATACCTGGACCCAACTGGCAAACATGCCCGGAGGGAACTCGAACCACACGATGATTTACTACCCGCCAGGGCACAAAATCTATGTGGTTGCCGGATACAACGGTTCTTCCGCGATGAACGTCAACTGGGAATACGACATTGCGACCAACACCTGGACCGCCAGGGCGCCGATTCCCAGAGCCTGTTATGGGACGGCCGGTGCTGTGCTGGGCGATTCGGTCTTCGTTGTTACGGGCGGCGACCTCTCCAGCCAGTACGGCAAGATGTACCGGTATGATGTCAGTGCCAACGCCTGGGAGGAACGGGTCAGTCCGGGCTCAGGCCAGATTACGCACGGCGGAATGGTTGAGCTGGGCGGCTACCTGTACTATATCGGCGGCTGGACCGCAAGCACCCGTTGTATGCGCTACGATGTGGCGACCAATAGCTGGACAACTCGTGCCAGCCGGCCGGTGGGTGGCCATGGCATCGGGATTGCCGCTTTCGCGGGCAAGATATATGCATACGGCGGCGGCAACCTGTGGAGTTCCCGGACCAACCAGTGCAATGTTTACAACCCGATGACCAATACCTGGATTACTGAGACCCCGATGCCGTATGCGCTCGGAGCCAGTTCAATCAGCGGTCGGGTTGGCGTGTACATGTTTTACACGTCTGGCCAGAGTGCTTCTCCTCCCAACATCCACATTCGCGGCCTGTTCCCGGATGTGCACAATGTGGCGGTAGGCAAGATTCTGGCTCCTGCGGGCGCGGTGGACAGCGGCCAGGTAGTCACGCCGGAAGTGATAATCTACAACTTTGGGACCTTTGTGGAGACCAACTTCAACACCTATCTCGAAATCGAAGGCGGATATCTCGAAAGCGTCAATGTGCCATCAATCGGACCCGGTGTTGCTGATACGCTGGCTTTCCCTGACTACACCCCCCATGCCCGTGACAGTCTGACTGTGACTGCGTGGACTCTGCTGCCGGGCGACGAAGTACCGGAAGACGATACGATGAGCCTGCGGTTTCTGGTCCGGGTTAAGGACGTGGCAGTCACCGACATCCTTGCTCCGGTTGGTACTCTGCCCCCTGGCGTGATTGTCTGGCCACGGTGCCGGGTGCACAACTACGGCAATCAGACCCAGACGTTTGATGTCGAGTTCAGGATAGGCGCATACCAGAACACGGTCAGCGTCAACAATCTGATTCCGGGTGGCGCGCGCACCATGACCGCAAGCGAATCGCTCATCACCAAGTCCGGGGCATGGATTCACCGGGTGGAAGCAATTCTGGCCGGTGACTTGCATCCTGACAACAATGTGATGTATGACACCTTCTATGTGACCGGCACTCCCGAGCATGACGTTGCTGCCGAAGCGATACTGGCGCCGGTTGGATTCTGCGACACATTAACCACGGTCACGCCGTCGGCCCGGGTGGCCAATTACGGAGGCCAACCCGAGACTTTCTGGACTTTCTTCAGTGTCTGGGACATGGTGACCGATGAACTGGTCTATCAGGAAGCCCTGCAGGTGAGTCTGGGCGGTGGAGCGAACACGGTCGTGAACTACCCGAACACAGTGTTCAAGGTGCTTGGTATGCACACGAGCCAGTGCTCGGTCTACCTTGCCGAAGACCAGAATGTGCTTAACAATGTAGAAGAAGACTCGTTCGAGGTCATAGCGACCGAGCACAACGTTCTGGTCGAGCAAATCACCAGTCCGACCGGTGCTATTGACAGCGGCGCAGTAGTCACGCCGTCAGTAGTTGTGCGCAACGCCGGGCTCCACACCGAGACTTTCAATACCTACTTCACGATTGAGGGTGGGTACTCGGCAGTAACCAATGTCAGCAACCTTGGGCCGGGCGATACCCGTTCGGTTGAATTCACGGACTGGACCGCGAATGTGCGCGACAGCGTGGAGGCAGTTGCCTGGACATTGCTGACCGGTGACGAAAGGCCTGAAGACGACACGCTGAGCGCCAAGTTCTTCGTGCAGGTCCGTGACGTCGGAGTCGAAGAAGTGATTGCGCCGGTTGACACTCTGGCAGAAGGCATCTGGGTGCATCCGGAGTGCCGGGTGCGCAACTACGGCAGCACTGTCGAGACGTTCGATGTGGAGTTCCGCATCGGGCTCTGGCTGGGGATGGCGACAGTGACCGACTTGGCACCGGGCGACTACGAGGACGTGGTGATGGTGGAATCGCTGCAGACCCAGGTCGGTATCTGGCTTGACCGGGCGTATACGACCCTGGCCGGAGACATGAATCCGGGCAACAACACTGCACTGGACACCTTCTGGGTCCTGGGCACGATAACCCACGACGTCGGGGTGGCAGAGATACTGGCGCCGACCGGGACTATTGATACCCTGACGACAGTGACCCCGAAGGCCCGGGTTGGGAACTACGGCACCGAAACCGAGACCTGGTGGACCTACTTCAGAGTACTTGACCCGACCGGAGGAGAAGCCTACTCAGAAGCTCTTGAGATGACCCTGCCTCCGACCGGAGAAGTTGTGCTGGAGTTCCCGGACGTTCGGTTCACAGTGCCTGGTGTGTATGTCAGCCGGTGCTCCACTTACCTGGCCACAGACCAGAACTGGACCAACAACCTGGCAGTGGAGGAGTTTGAAGTTGGTGACCCGACAATCTGGGAGCCGGGCTGGCGTGAAATGAAGCCGATGCCGACTCTGCCTTCGGGTAAGCCGGTGAAGCGTGGTGGTTGGCTCGCGATTGACGGTTCCGGGACCATATTTGCTGCCAAGGGGTACAAGACCGGCGACTACTACTCCTACGACCCGATTCTCAACACCTGGACTCAGCGTGCCCTGATACCCTGGCAGCACCACCCGAATCCCAGATGGGCCAGAAAGCCGCCCAGAAAGGGTGCCAAGGGTGTATGCGACGGTAACAACTATATCTACATGACCCAGGGCAACAACACGCTCGGGTTCTGGCGGTACGACATCCCAGGTGACTCCTGGGATGTTCTGCCTGATGTGCCGTTCGGGAAGTTTCGGAAGAAAGTGAAAGGCGGCACTGACCTTGCGTATGTGACTCTGGAGGACAGCGAGTACGTGTACCTGCTCAAGGGATACAAGACCGAGTTCTACCGGTACAATGTGGAGAGTCAGAAGTGGGACACGCTGGCTGATGCGCCAACGGGTAAGCGGGCGAAGTGGAATAAAGGGTCCTGGCTCTGCAAGTCCCCTGGCAGTCCGTCCAGACCGTTCCCGGTTCTGTATGCTCACAAGGCGAGGTATCATGAGCTGTGGCAGTACCACGTGCCCGGAGATTCCTGGTACAGCGACACGCTGGCCGGCATGCCGTTCTTGGGTCTGCACAGCGGTCGAATCAGGAAGAAGAAGTCCAAGGACGGTGGGAGTGGTGACTGGTACGACGGCGACATCTATGCGCTCAAGGGTGGCAACACCCAGCAGTTCTGGAAGTACATTGTGGCGCGCGATAGCTGGAAGGAACTCGATACGATGCCGACGTATGGCACGACCGGCCGGAGGAAGCGGGTGAAGTACGGGGCCGACATCGTGAGCTACGGATACGGAGCCTTCTTTGCTCTCAAGGGCAACAAGACGAGTGAGTTCTGGCGGTATGTGCTTCCGAGGGTGCTCGCTGAGAACCGGCCGACCCGGAGCGGCGCAATGGCCGGCGGTCAGCGGTCAGTTGAATGCGGGCTGCGCATCACCCCGAATCCGCTTGCCGGCGGCTTCGTCACGCTGCGCTACAGCCTGCCCAAGGCCGGGCCGGCCCATATCAGCATCTTTGATGTTGTCGGCCGGGCCAAGAGCCAGCAGGCCGTGCTGGCCGGTCGCACCGGCGCAGTCAGTCTCGACCTGCGGAGCTTAAGCGCGGGCGTGTACCTGGTACGGCTGGATGCGGACGGCTTCACCGCTACCAGAAAGCTGGTGGTACAGCACTAGTTGGGTGACACCCTGACGAAGGTCAAGGGTATTACCCTTTGCGGGGGCGGAATTCCGCCCCCGCATCATTTAACACCGGAGTCAGAACCAGAGTATTGTCGGATAAAGCCGGACCGTTTCAGTCTGGTCGGGTTTGCTACTCGACTACCAACTTGCCGGTTACTTCCCGGTCGCCGTCGGTCAGGGTATAGAAGTAAATCCCGGAACTGGACGGTGTTGTCCAGATGTTCTTGCGGCTGGCCGATGAGGCGTGCACCAGCCGGCCCGATACGTTCCGGATTTCAAGCCGTTTGGGATTGAAACCGGTAGCGCTGAACATAACCTGTCTTGCCGTTCGGGTCGGGGTCGGCCAGGTATGGATTGAGACCGGGCCAACCGATTCATCATTGTGGGGCGTTTCAGCAATACCCACTACATCTTTAATGACTGTAACGATGTTATCCCAGGAATTGGCGACATAGACCCGGTTCTGGTCCGGGTGCAGAACCATCGACTTAGGCCCGCCGCCGGCATCGATATTGACGATTATCTGATGTTCGTGCTGGTCCCGGGCATCGAGCACCGTGACCAGAGACTGCAGCGGCAATGCCACGAACAGCTTTTGAGTTTCGGGATTGTATAAGAGGTTCTCAGGGTTTCCAGGTATTGCTGTCTTTCCTTTGAAGCGCAGGCTGTCACCGTGCATGTAGTGGATCTGCTGACCCCAGTAACTGCCGCAGAAAACCTTGTTTTGAGAAGTCCAGGCTACGCACTTAGGTTCTTCACCGGTCCGGAGCATTCCAAGGTTCTGGTGGTTGGAGCAGTCGAAAATCGACATGTTCTGGCTGCCTGCGTTCGCCACGTACAACCAGTTGCTGGTTGGACTGTAGGCCATGGCCCAAGCGTTCGTGCCGGAATTGAAAGAGGTCAGTACTTGGTCGTCGCTGCAGTCAATAACATGGACTTTGCCCGGCTGGCCATAGGCTCCGCTGCAGACATAAATCCTGTCACTGACCGGATTGTAAAGAATGTTGTTGAGGGTCTGCGAAAGATGAACCGTTCCCAGGACCACGTCGTTCTGGCCGTCAATTACCGTTACTGTAGAAGCATCGCGGTTCGTACAATAGACCTTGTTGCGGTTGCTGCTCCAGGCTAGGCCGTTAGGTGCTTGGCCGACATCGAGCGTAATGATGACCGAGTCTGTGGCAGCATCGATGATTGTCACCGAACCAGGGCTGCCCAGTACATCGTTTGCGACGTAGACTTTGTTGCTGGTGCTGTTCCAGCAGACAGCACTGGGTTGGTCTCCGGTTGGTATTGTTGCGATAACTTCATTGCTTGTGGCGTCGATTACCGAAACGGTCTTGCTTCCTTTATTGGCAACGAAAATCTTCTGGTCCAAAGAGTCGTAAACCAAGGCACTCGGGGCGTTGCCGACCTCGACTGTGGCCTCGACGTGCTGGCCGAGAGCAGACCCGGCGCACAGCAGGATGAGGGAGACTACCAGCGCATAACTACGACAAGACATGTTTTTCTCCTTCCAATTCAGAACTCTGAGCTTTATTCATTTCAGCATCATAATACTAGGTCAAATCAGGTATTGATGTCAAGACATGAAGTTTCAGAATGCCTTGCGATGGAATCCGGCTGACCGGGAGGCAAAGACTTTCCTTCGAATGTCCCAAGGAGGGCACTAATCTCCTTGGGGGCCACCTACTACCCAAGAACCGAAATAGAGCCACGAAGACACGAAGAACACGAAACGGAGAAGCAGCAACCGTGCGGCCTGGAAGAGATAGGGTGACACCCTTGCGCTGCGCAGGGTGTCACCCTTGCCAGTTCTGGGTGGGTCGGTTCATCTTTCGTGGATTTCGTGCTTTCGTGGCCAATCCTACATCGGTTTTCGGGGCCAAGAAACCACTTGACAGCCCATCCAGGGGGGGTATAATTCCAGACGCTAGGATTTAGGGTTACATTCTAGCGTTTCGCGGACAAAATGTCGAGTCCGCTATCCATTAAGATACAGAACAGGGTGGCGGTGATTTAGACGCGATAGCACGCTAATGCGTGCAAATAATAGATAGATAGAAGGAGGTAAAGATGAACAGAAAACCAGTGCTGGTCATTTTGGCGTTGGTGTTCGGTCTGGCCCTTGGGTTCAGTGGCAACACCAACCCGGTGAGTGACGTCAGCAATCCCAGTGCAGTTGAAATTCCGGCAAGTCCAACTGCCCCACTGATTGTCGAAGTCCCGGTTCCCCCGATTCCCCAAGGCGAAACCGATACACCACCGCCGTTCGGCACGGTAGTGCAGCAGTGGAACCTGAGTATGAGGGCATCGAACTCAGGCGCAGGTATTACCTGGGTCAGGGACTCAGGCAAGTTTTATCTTCTCGACCGGTACCCAAGCAATCCTACTGCATGGAGTTTTGACCCCAACGACCCGGAAGGCACACTGACCGACATGAACTGGACCTTCCCAGTGCCGTACCCGGCATGTACCCGGCCGTGGGGATTGGTCTATGACCCGGATTCGGGATGTTTCTGGGTTGCTCAACACGGTGGTAGCAGTGGTGGCGTGGATTACCTATTGCGGTTTGAGAACGGTCAATGGTGCGGAACCCCGCCTGATTCCTGGAAAACCCACCAAGCCTTCAGTATGCAGTGGATGGGCGGTATGGTCAAGTGGACTGACCTGGGTTTCTTTTATGGGGTACCAATCGGCGGTTCTGGCGGTGATAACATCGCCGAGTTCGACCCGTACACTAAGAGCTATATGGGCCGGGTTCAGCATGGAGCTTCTGTTTCCGAGCGCGGCTGTTCTTTTATTCCTTATGACAGCCTTTACCTGTTGACTACCGGCTGGAACAACAGCAAGCATCGCAAACGGGATACCACCGGTCTCCTATTGCAGGAGGCAAGCGCTACGGTTTACGGTCCGGCGGATATGGCGGTCTGGGTACCCCAGGTAATTAACCCGGACGATACCGTCTTTATCTACTGTATGAACAACAACAGTTCCAATACCTTGCAGAAGCTCTCGTCTGGTATGACCTGGGGTCAGTTGCCTTCGGTCAACCCTTACAACGTGGCCATGAATGCGATTCTGAGTCCGGTGGGCGCGGTTGACAGCGGCGCGGTGGTTGTCCCGACTGTCGTGGTGCGGAACAAAGGCAACGAGCCGGTGGACAGATTTGATGTGTTTATCCAGATTGAGGATGAAACCGATGGGATTGTTTATAGTGACCATGATTTTGTTCTCGACCTGGGGCCTGGGGCCTTTGATACCCTGGAGTTCACCTCTACTGAGTTTGAACGCCGGGACAGCCTGCTCGTAACCGCCTGGACTTTCTGGCCACCGGACGAATCGCCAGGAGACGATACGCTTTCGCACAAGTTTCTTGTCCGGGTGAAGGATGTAGCTGTTACCGACATCCTTGCGCCAATTGGCACGCTTGATTCCGGTGTCGTTGTCTGGCCCGAGTGCCGGGTGTGGAATTATGGCAATGAGACTCAGACATTTGATGTGGAGTTCCGGATAGGTGCGTACCAGAATACCGTCAGCGTCAATAATTTGATTCCAGGTGGTGCGCGTGCCATAACTGCGAGCGAATCGCTCATCACCAGGTCCGGGGCATGGATTCACCGGGTGGAAGCGATTCTGGCCGGTGACCTGCATCCTGACAATAACGTGATGTATGACACTTTCTATGTGCTTGGCACTCCGGAGCATGATGTTGCGGCTGAAGAGATACTGGCGCCGACCGGGTACATTAGTCCGACAGAAAGAGTTACGCCGTCGGCCCGGGTGGCCAACTGGGGCGGTCAACCCGAGACTTTCCAGACTTTCTTCAGTGTCTGGGACACGGTGACCGATGAACTGGTTTACCGTGAAGCCTTGCAGGTAAATCTGGGTGGCGGTGGAAACACGACAGTGAACTACCCGGATACAGTGTTCAAGGTGCTTGGTATGCACACGACTCAGTGCTCGGTCTATCTGGCCGGAGACCAGAATGTGCTCAACGATGTGGTTGAAGGAGATTTCGAGGTCATAGCGACCGAGCACAACGTTCTGGTCGAGCAAATCACCAGCCCGACCGGTGCTATTGACAGTGGTTCAGTGGTTACGCCGAGTTGTGATGTCCGCAACACAGGAACTTTCACTGAGAACTTCGGTGTGTACTTCACGATTGAGAGCGGCTACCGGGGCGAGTATTACGTTACTAACCTCGCGCCGGGTTCGACCCGTACGGTCGAATTCGATGATTGGCCCGTCGATGTAGGGCGTGATAGCCTGACTGCGACTGCTTGGACCTGGCTTATTGGGGATGAAAGACGGGAAGACGACACACTGAGCGTCGAGTTCTTCGTGCAGGTCCGGGACGTCGGGGTTGAAGAAGTGATTGCGCCGGTCGACACGCTGGCAGAAGGCATCTGGGTGCATCCGGAGTGCCGGGTGCGCAACTACGGCAGCACTGTCGAGACATTCGATGTGGAGTTCCGCATCGGGCTCTGGCTGGGTAGTACGACGGTGACTGACCTTGAGCCGGGTGATGCCGCGACGGTTGTGATGGTGGAATCGCTGCAGACCCAGGTCGGTATCTGGCTTGACCAGGCTGCGACGCTTCTGGCCGGGGATGCCAATCCAGGGAATAACGCTGCACTGGATACTTTCTGGGTCCTGGGCACGATAACCCATGACGTCGGGGTGGCAGCGATACTGGCGCCGACCGGGACCATTGATACCCTGACGACAGTGACCCCGAAGGCCCGGGTCGCGAACTACGGTGAGCAGACCGAGACCTGGTGGACGTACTTCAGAGTACTTGACCCGACCGGAGGAGAAGCCTACTCAGAAGCTCTCGAGACAACCCTGCCGCCAACCGGAGAAGTTGTGCTGGAGTTCCCGGACGTTCGGTTCACAGTGCCTGGTGTGTATGTCAGCCGGTGCTCTACCTGGCTGGATACGGACCAGAACTGGACCAACAACCTGGCAATAGAGGAGTTTGAGGTTGGTGACCCGACAATCTGGGAGCCGGGCTGGCGTGAGATGAAGCCAATGCCAACACAGCCTTCGGGTAAGCCGGTGAAGCGCGGTGGCTGGCTGACGATTGATACCGAAGGTACCATCTATGCGGGCAAAGGATACAAGACCGGCGACTTCTATTCCTACGACCCGATTCTCAACCGGTGGACTCAGCGTGCTTCAATACCCTGGCAGCACCACCCGAACCCGAAATGGGCCAGGAAGGCGCCCAGAAAGGGTGCCAAGGGTGTATGCGACGGTAACAACTATATCTATATGACCCAGGGCAACAATACGCTCGGGTTCTGGCGGTACGACATCCCAGGTGACTCCTGGGACGTTCTGTCTGATGTGCCGTTCGGGAAGTTCCGGAAGAAGGTGAAGGGCGGCACTGACTTGGTATATGTCACGCCATCCAGTGACCAGGATACCGCTTTTGTGTACCTGCTCAAGGGATACAAGACCGAGTTCTACCGGTACACTGTGGAGAGTCCGAAGTGGGATACGCTGGCGGAGGCGCCGACGGGCAAGCGCGCGAAATGGGATAAAGGGGCATGGATTGTCGCCAGCCCGAGTGGCGGCCCCACTCCTGACCGGCCCTTGTATGCTCACAAGGCGAAGTATCACGACGGCACTTATCACGAGATGTGGAAGTACAACATCGCTGGTGACTCCTGGTCTGATAAAAAGCTGAAAGGCATGCCGCTTATGGGTCTGCACAGCGGCCGAATCAGGAAGAAGAAGTCCAAGGACGGTGGCTGTGGCGCTTGGCACATCTCGGAGATTTACGCGCTCAAGGGCGGCAACACCCAGCAGTTCTGGAAGTACATGGTGGCGCGCGATACCTGGAAGGAAATGGATACGATACCGACGTATGGCACGACCGGCCGGAGGAAGCGGGTGAAGTACGGGGCTGACATCGTGAGCTATGGATACGGAGCCTTCTTCGCGCTCAAGGGCAACAAGACGAGCGAATTCTGGCGGTATGTGCTGCCGCATGAGTGCGCTTCGCGGCCTGAACGGGACGGCGTGACCGCGGGCGGTAAGCGGCTAGCGGTAAGCGGTGTGCGGATTTCCCCGAATCCGCTTGCCGGCGGCTTCGCTACGCTGCGCTACAGCCTGCCCAAGGTCGGACCGGCCTATATCAGCATCTTTGATGTTGTCGGCCGGACCCAGAGCCGGCAGACCGTGCTGGCCGGTCGCACCGGCGCAGTCAGTCTTGACCTGCGAAGCTTGAGCACTGGCGTCTATCTGGTGCGTTTTGACGCGGATGGGTTTACCGCTACTCGCAAACTCGTAGTGCAACACTAGAAATAGCGGTAAACGACAGCTCTTGACAGGGCGCTCAACAGAGCGCCCTGTCTTTGGATTGCGGCAGCAAGCTGCCGCTTTCAGAGCCGGAAGCAGGCTTCCGGTAAGACAAAGCGGTGGCACGCCACCGCACTCCATAATGCGACGGCGTAGATAAGGTCGTTCTCACTCAATCAGCTTGGTGGCCCTTCATTTCTCTCAGGGCAAGCTATTGCGCAACGACCCGCGAGTCAGACTCGCGGAAGAAAGAGAATTGAGGGTGACACCCTGCGCAGCGCAAGGGTGTCACCCTATCGCTGCCGAAGGTGGGCTGGCACAGAGTGCTAGCGTTGCACTCCGAAACCACTCCCTGGGATTCCCCTTCTGTGCCCGCTGCGGAAAATAGTCGCTGTCCCTATTTCGCCGGTTGACTTCCGTTTCGTGTATTTCGTGATTTCGTGGCTAATCCTGGTTTGGTTGCGGCCCTTCGGGGGCCGCGCTAGGCTCTTTGTGTTTTGTTTAGTCTTCTTCTTGGCGGCCTTGGCGGTTTATGGTTCTGTGTTTCCCCTGGTGTTCCTTCGTTTCACTCAGGACAAGCCTTGGCGGTAGTGCCTTTGACCGGGCTGACCGGTGTGCTACTTCTGGTTTTTCTTCTTGTCGAAAAGGTCGAGGAACCTGTCTTCGTACAGTTTGAACAGGCCCCAGTGGTCGAGTTCCTGTTTGAGCAGGCTGGCTTTTGACCGGTCGCGCTGGACAAGCTCGAAGAGCTGCTCGATTCGGTCCATCAGTTCGTGGGGCTCAGGCTGGTCCTCGGGTTCGGTTTCTCCCTGCTCGGCTTGCTGCCTGAGGGCCTGGAGCGCGGCGTTGACCCGGGATTCGAATTCTCCCAGAAGCTCGTCGGTCTGCTTTATCGCCCGGTTGATTTCAGTCATGTCAATCCTGGTGTTGAGGATGCGCTCAAAAACCCGGATAATCGCCTTTGATGCTTTGGGGTTGGAGGTTTGAACCGCATAATGGGGCATTGTGGCCAGAAAACAGGCGGCAGCCAGACCGCGGGTGCCGGCAAGGCCGAGAAGCAGCCCGTTCAGGCCGGAGATGTGTCCTTCGACCAGCGGCTCGACGACGTGGCCGGCAAAGGTATCTTTCAATTGGTCGCTGGTGGCCACGCCGAAAACCCTGACCGGTTCCTTGTAGCTCATCGGCATGGCAAAGGCAGCACCGGTGTACACGGTCTCAACGCCGTGCTTCTGAGCAAAGTCGAGAAGCTCGTCCGCGATGTTGATGCCGGCCTCGCCGCCCACTTGGGTTTCGCCTTCGAACACGAAGAGCCCCGGGTTATCAATCAGGTAGATGTTGTGCGAGGGCGGGGACGGAATCCGGCCGATTCCCCTTTTCACTTCGATTGATTCGGGGAAGAAGTAGTGGGTGACGTCAATCCGGGCGCAGACTTTGCCATTCAGCTTGCGGCGCAGGTAGTCGGCCGCGCCGAGGCCGACATTGCCCATGCCGGGCCAGCCGGCAATCAGGACCGGAACCTTGTCCGGGATTTGTTTCAGGGTCTTTGTTGGCATAATATCAGTTCATTAGACGCATGGCAGGCGGTTTGGAGTTCAGCATTTAAGGAGTGAACCATAGATAAATACCGATAAACACGGAAAACCTGAAACAGCAACATCGCTGACCTGTGCCTGTATTGTGCCGTCGGATGGCACTTTCGCTCCGCTCCAATCATCCGTGGCTGTCCAAACAAGTGAGTGTCATTTCTTGGGATGTACCAGTCTGCCGAAGAGCTGGCTGAAGGCTTGTTTGACTTCCTGGATTCTGAGGACGCGGGCAAGCAGGAGATAGACGCCGATTCCGGCCCCACCGGCAAGCAGGACCTGGCCGGCCTGGGTCCAGATCTGGGTCGGAGTGATGAAAGTCTCGTAGAATCGGGATATTACATATGCGAGCCCACCGGCACCCAGGGATGCAATCAGGGTGCGCAAGGTGACTGAGGCCACACGGGTTCCGTGCAGCCCGGTGGTTTTACGGCGCAGGAGCCAGAAGAGCACGCCGAAGTTGAGAAACTGGACCGCTGATGCGGCGAGCGGGAAGGAGCGGAATCCGATGAATCGCATCAATACGAGGTTTAGGCCGATATTCAGAGCCACAACACCGATTGCGACCAGGGCCGGGGTTTTCGTGTCGCCCAGAGAATAGAATCCGGCTGCGCAGTTGCGGGTTGCGGCCGCGGCCCAGATGCCCAGACAGTAGAGCATCAGGGCCTGGGAGGTCAGGATGGTGTCAGAAGGGGTGAACCGGCCGTGCTGATAAATGAGCCTTGCCACCGGCATGGCAAGCACAAAAAGTAGAACCGCGGCCGGCAGGGTGAGTGTGGCAACAAGGCCCATCGCGTGCCGGAACCGGTCTTTGATTGCGGATGCGGGCTGGCGGCTCGCAATCTGGTGTGAGTATTCGGCGAGCGCGACCGAGCCGATAGCCGCACCGAAGAGGCCGGCCGGCAGGTGTTGAATCCGGTATGCATAACTGACCCAGGTGACCGAGCCCTGGGGCAGAAAGGTCAGGAGGAATGTATTGATAAGGAAATTCACCTGCCAGGTTGCGAACCCGAAAACCATCGGTACCCATCTCAAGAATACCCGGCGCAGCTCCGGATTCTTGAAGTCAAGCACCGGCTTGTAGCGGAACCCGTGACGCCTGAGATGCGGAATCTGGACCGCGAACTGGGCAACTGAGCCCAGGGTGACGCCGCAGGCCATGCCGAGAATCGGGTTGAGACCGCGCGCCTTGAACAACCCGTAGGCAAGAAGCGGCACCAGGATGGAAATGATATTGAATGCGGCCGGAGCGACCGCCGGGGTGAAGAATGTGCCGCAGGCGTTCAGGATGCCCATTGCCCAGGCGGCAAACACCACAAACAGGAGAAACGGAAACATGATGCGGGTAAGGGTGATAGTGAGCTGGACTTTGGCCGGTTCATCACCAAAGCCCATTGCCACAACCCTGACCACCTGCGGGGCGAATGCGATGCCGATAATCACCAGGAACCCGATTACAAGGGCGAGGGTATTGAGCACGGTGGCCCCGAACCGCCAGGTCTGTTCCCGGTCCTGGTGGTCAAGGCTTGAGACAAACGCGGGCACGAATGCGGCCGAGAGTGCGCTTTCGGCAAAGAGGTCCCGGAAGAAGTTCGGAATCCTGAACGCGACATTGAACGCATCGGTGGCAAACCCAACCCCGAAAAGGCAGGCGAATACCGATTCGCGCACCAGCCCGAGAATGCGGGAAACGAGTGTGCCGATTGAGAACAGGCCGACTCTCCGGGTGAACCGGGTTTCGGCTTTTTTCTCGGCGTCGGGCTCGGGAGCGGTCTGGGCCGCCATTGGCCGAGTATAAGCTCTAACCGGTCCTGGGCAAGGGTTGATTTCGGACGAGTGAATGCTAGATTGAAGTGTGAGCAGCAAGCCGGAGTTCATGATTGCCAGAGGGCTCAGGGTCAGGCGGATTCCGGTCAAGACCGGGCTGCTGACCGAAAAGGACGATGTCGTCGAGAGCGTGCGCAGGTTTGCGCAGACTCAACTCCGGCCCGGCGATGTTATGACCATAGCTGAAAGCCCGGTAGCAGTCATGCAGGGGCGGGCGATTCCAATAACGCAAATCAGGCCCGGGTTCTGGGCGAGCGTGTTATGGCGGTTTGTGCGCAAGGTGCCCTACGGCATCGGGCTGCGGAGTCCGTGGTCGATGCAATGTGCGATTGACGAAGTTGGAGCGCCACGGATTCTCCGGGCCGCAATCGCCGGAGCCTGGGGCAAACTGCGACGCCGGCGTGGGGATTTCTACCGGGTGGCGGGCAAGCAGGCCGCGATGATTGATGCGGCCCATACGTCGGGCGTGAGGGAATACTACGAATGCGTAATTCTCGGGCCGAAGGACCCGGATAAAGTTGCCCAGACCCTGAAAGCGGAGACCGGTTGCGAGGCCGCAGTGGTTGATGTGAACGATGTGTTCGGGTGCGCGGTGGTCGGTGCTTCGGACGGGCTGGATGTCAAGATGGTAGAGGATGCGCTCGCTGACAATCCGGCTGGTCAGGGTGATGCGATGACACCGATAGTTATCCTCCGGCCTGAGAAAAGGATGAAGGATGAAGGGTGAAGACCAGGTCAGAAGTCAAGAGCCAAAAGGCAAAGTGCAGAATGAGGAACTGCCAGGGACGCCGGGAAGAGGATAGAAAGAATGAAGGATGAGGGAGGAGTTGGGATGATGGATTTGCATGGGGTGGTTCTGCCTGGTGAAGGCCGGGACGGGTTCTGCGTCGGTGATGCAGGAACCCTCCTGGTTACACAAGACAACGGGGATAGCTGGCACCGGGTTCAGGTGCCGGCGAGCGATGACCTGTATAGTATCTGGTTCTCCGAGGACATGACTGCGGGATTCATTGCTGGAGCGCGTGGTATTGCTTTGCGCTCGCTTGATGGCGGCCGTACCTGGGAAGAGCTGGCGCTCGGGGTTTACGATGACATTCACGGAATTCAGTTCCCTGGCAGGAGAGCAGGATTCCTGGTAGGGACCCGTGGTCTTGTCATGCACAGTGATGACGGCGGCAATTTCTGGAACCGGATGGGGGTGCCGACCGGAGCCGACTTTTATGCAGTGACATTTCCGGTCGACGAACAGACCGGCTTTGCGGTCGGGGCCGACTCCACGATTCTCAAGAAGTCAACCGAGACTGAGCAGTGGTTTCAGGCCGGTGAGCTCAGGATGATGGCGGGTGTGAACCTGCGCGCGGTTTCTTTCCCGGAAGACGATATGTTCGGGTTCGTGGTCGGGGACGGCGGCACGGTCTTGAGAACTGAAAACGGCGGCGCCACATGGCGTCCGCTGACCGGTCCGGCCCGGTATGTCGATTTCTACTCGGTCCAGTTTCCTCTGAATACCGAAACCGGGGTGTGCGTGGGCAGCGGCGGGACAATAATCCGCACCACGGATGGCGGGTTCAGTTGGGTTCGGGCGTTTTCAGGCACTGACCAGGACCTTTTGGGTCTGGATTTCAGGCCGGACGGCGCGATTGGCTGCTGCTGCGGCCGCAACGGCACGATTCTTGTTACTAACGACGGCGGCATGTCCTGGGCCAGGGCCGGGTCGGTTGAGCTGTGAAGCGCTGACCGCATATCGCTTCTTCGGAAACCGGTTGACAGAATCCGGCTACGGGTTACTATTAGGTAGTTGGCCTGCCGTTAGGTTCGCTAGAACTGCGGCCGCAGTGTCACGGAGGTAGTTGTGTTCTGTATCAGTCTGACCGGTTCGAAGAAACCAAACCTAACAACTCTGGCAGCAACGCTGGGATTATGTGTTCTCGCTGGGTTCGGCCTTGCTGATACCTGGCACTACTTATCCGGCGGGAAGTTGAGCGGAGTGACAAGTGTTGGCAACCTGGTTTGGGTTGTCGGGCAGGACGGGTTGATGTTCCATTCCAATGACAATGGCGAGCACTGGCGTCGGGTGCCACGGTTCACCAGCCGCAATCTCGTTGATGTGGACTTCTGGGACGGGGCGCTGGGGCTTATCACATCAGGAGGCGATGTTATTTTCCGCACAACGAACTGCGGTGCTACTTGGGATTCCACATACTTCGAGTACGCCGAGGGCCGCATGCGGTTCCTAGAGGATAACGCGGTCATGATTGATGGCCGAGACCGCTTGCTCTGGAGTACAGACAACGGCGCGACCTGGATGGTCCGGTCCGAATTGTGGGGGCCAATATGGTTCGTGGATACGGTGTATGGCTGGGGCGGGCCACGCCGTGGCCGGTCGGTAGCCAGGAGCACAGACGGTGGATGGTCCTGGGTCACTGCAGGTGAGATACCGGATGCGGAGTTCGAGTGGTTCTGGTCGTTCGGGTTTCGGGACCGGATGAACGGGGTATGCAACTACTACGGCGACGTCGCGCACCCCAGGATCCCGAGCTATTCGCGCTGGGCGCGGACCTCAGATGGCGGAGTCACTTGGCATCTGTCGTCGTATGGTTGGTCGGAGATGTGTGATGTTTCGCCGCAAGGCCTGATACTCGGACTGGAGGAATCTGGCTGTCGCGTTTTCTCGGCGGATACGGGATGGTTCGCGCCACTTCATCCGCCTGTTCGTGCCAGCGATGTCGCTGCGGCGCACGGTCAGCGCGCATGGATATGCGGAGAGGGAGGAACGGTCTGGTCCTCGGTGGACCAGGGTAGCTCGTGGGTGTATATGCGACCAGGAACCGGCGCGGAACTGCAGGGCGTTGTGTTCAGCGACTCGCTGCACGGCTGGGCAGTCTGCGAGCACGCGGTGCTGCGCAGCGGGAACGCAGGCCGGACCTGGTTTCTGGACAGCATTCTCCGGGAGAGGACGGCTCCCTCCCGTGGGTTCTTCGGACTCAGCGTCGTGGATGACAGCACCGTCTACGTTGCAGAGGATGATGTCGTCAGGGACGGGGAGCTGATGCCTTATTGGTCGGGGACGATGGTCATTCACCGAACGACAAACAGCGGTACCACTTGGGATACCATCTATGCAAGGTTCCATCTAGTGGCTGGTCCCTGGGGATCAGGATGTCTGTTTTTCCTGGACGCAGAGCATGGCTGGCACGTCGGCAACCTCTCGGGTATCAACTCCGTCAGGACGACTGACCGGGGCGCGACGTGGGTTCCCGTTGGTGCGCTGCCGTATCCCATCGGCGGTAGGCACTTCGTGGATGCCGTGACGGGCTGGGCGACGTGTTCTGCCGGTCGGATTCACTACACTACCGATTCCGGCAACTCTTGGTCGGTGCAACTGGCATGCTCGACCGCGAGGGCGGTCCACATGGTGAGCGCCGGCGAGGGCTGGGTCGCAGCGGATGACGGGCTCTACCACACAACTGATGGGGGACAGAACTGGGAGCTTGTGCCGGTGGCCAGTGGTCTCAAGGCTGTGCACTTCAGTGATGACCGGCACGGCGTCGCAGTCGGTGACTGTGCGGCAATCGTGCGTACTACCGATGGTGGCGAGATGTGGATGGCAGACTCATCGGAGTTCAGTTCCGACCTCCACGCAGTGTTTGTTCTCGACAGCACCCATGCCTGGGCGGTTGGAGAGCATGGGCTTGTTTTGGGTTTTGGCGATTGGGCGGTTGGTACAGAGGAGCCAGGATTTGGAGGTTCCAACTATTGGCAGACCGCCTCGCCCGTTCTCTGGCCGAATCCTTGCCGGAATCAGGTAAGATTGCAGACTGGAACAAGGCATAAAGGCCGTAGTCTACTGAGGATTTACGATGCCAGCGGCAGGATGATGTGGAGTCTTGAGTTCGGTGAAGGCGTGACAAGCCTGCCTTTGGACCTGCGAGGTCTGCCGGCCGGGGTTTACTTTGTTTCTGTCCGCGATGGGCGCAGAACCCATACCGCAAGGCTGGTGAAGCTGGAGTAGATTCCGGCAAGATGGCAACATACCTGCGGTTGGTTCCACGCTGGCCAGAGTCGGCTTGACAGTCTGACCGGTCTGTCTACAATTTGGCGCACTGACTCTGATTCACAAGGATATAGAAATGGGCAGCATTGCTGAAATCATTGACCATACCTTGCTCAAGCCGGACGCGACACCGACGGCGATTGACAAGCTGTGCGCTGAGGCGCGGGAACACCGATTCTGCACCGTGTGCATCAACCCGTGCCATCTGGCGCTGGTCAAGCGTTTGCTCGAAGGCTCCAGTGTTGGGATTTGCACGGTCATCGGTTTTCCACTTGGCGCGAGCCTGAGCCGGGCCAAGACTGTCGAAGCTGAAGCCGCTATTGAATCCGGGGCGACCGAGCTCGATATGGTGATGAATATCGGCTGGTTCAAGGCGGGTGATGACCGGGCGGTGGTTCAGGACATCAGTGCCGTGGTCAAAGCTGCAAATGGCCGGCCGGTCAAGGTGATTATTGAGACCTGCCTTCTGACTCAGAAAGAAAAGGAGCGGGCAACCCGGCTGGTGCGGGATGCAGGGGCGGCTTTTGTCAAGACTTCGACCGGGTTTGGTTCGGCCGGGGCAACGGTTGAGGATGTGGCGCTGCTTGCCGAAGTTGCGGATGGCGCAATCGGGGTCAAGGCCGCGGCCGGAATCCGGGACCTGGCAACTGCACGCAAGATGGTTGAGGCCGGGGCAACACGACTCGGCACCAGTTCCGGTGTGACAATAGCAGAAGAGGAACGAAGGATGAAGGCGGAAGGA
>JAUWNN010000044.1 GCA_030612625.1 Caldifarciminota bacterium | reverse complement strand
GCGTCAACCTCAAACACCCGGACTACACTGTCCATCGCACAGTCAATCACCGTAACACACCCCTGCTGAGTGTGTGCGCAGTACACCTTGTTGTTGGCCGGATTGTAGGAAAGATACTTGGGCCAGGGCTCGACCGGCACAACGGCAATCACAGAATCAGAAACTCCATCAATCACGCTCACAATCGCATCACCGGTATTCACACAGTAAACCTTGTTGCCGACCGAGTTGTAGCACAGGTCCTTGGGCGCAAGTCCTGTCAGAGTGGCAACCACGCTGTCAGTCGCACCGTCTATCACGGTGACATCGCCGCTGCCGCAGTAAACCTTATTGTTCCTCGGGTTGTAACAGAGCGAGCTGGTGAACCCGCCGACCTCAACAGTCGCAATTATGCTGTCCCCGGCCCCGTCAATCACCGCCACATTGCCGTTCCAGTAGGTGGCACAATACACCTTGTCATTCCGAGGGTTGTAGCAGAAAAAATGCGGGTGTCTTCCGGTAGACAGAGTTGCAATCACCCGGTCTTCAGCTCCGTCGATTATGGTCACATCATCACTCGAACGGTTCGCACAATAGACCTTGTTGTCAATCGGGTTATAGCACAGCCGCCGGGGATTCTCTCCTGCTGAAACAGTCGCTATCACATGATTGGTCCTGCAGTCAATCACGGTCACATCGTCGGAGTAGTAGTTGGCACAATACACCTTGTTGTTGACCGAATTCATGCAGACATGCTGAGGCGTATCACCAACCGGCACAAGCGCGATAACCCTGCTCGTCACCCCATCAATCACCGCCACATCGTCGCTCGGCAGACTGGCACAGTACACTCTGTTGTTCCGTGAGTTGTAACACAAGGCCGTAGGAAACGTCCCGGTGACGACTATGGCCACCACCCGGTTTGCGCTTCCGTCAATCACCGCGACTTCGTGGTCTTCCTCACTCGCACAATACACCTTGTTGCCAATCGGGTTGTAGCAGAGCCCGGCCGGCCATTCGCCGACCGGCACAAAGTCAATCACGCTGTTGTTCGCGCCGTCAATCACTGTCACGTCATCGCTCTGCTCATTTGAGCAATAAATCGTGTTCTCAGCCGAATTGCAGACAAGAACATAGGGATACTCTCCTACGCAGACGGTCGTGACAATACTGTTCGTTGCGCCGTCAATCACTGTCACGTCATCGGTTTCATAATTGGCGCAATAGACCATGTTGTTCACCGGATCGTAGCACAAAGCACAAGGACTGACTCCCACTTCCAGAGTTGCTATCACGGTATTGCTCGCCCCGTCAATCACGGTCACATCATCGGTGTCGATGTTCGCAGAATAGACCTTATTGTCACTGGAGTTGTAGCACAGAGCCAGCGGTCCGGTGCCCGTGCCGACAACAGCAATCACACTGTCGCTCGCTCCGTCAATCACGGTCACACCTTCGTTGAACTCGTCCGCAGAGTACACCCTGTTATTCCTTGAATTGTAGCACAAGTCAGCCGGGCCCGAGCCTGTGGAAACGGTTGCCAACACCTGATTGGTTGCTCCATGAATCACAGTCACGTCGTCGCTGCTCCAGTTCGCGCAATACACCTTGTTATCGGTTGGATTGTAGCACAAAGCGCAGGGCATGTCCCCGGCCGGCGCAGTAGCAATCACCCGGTTTCCGGCCCCGTCAATCACCGTCACGTCGCCGCTGCTCTCATTCGCAGTGTACACCTTGTTGTCAGCCGGATTATAACACAGGTCCGTAACGAATTGGCCGACCGCTATCCGGGCGACTTTCTGATTAGTCGCTCCGTCAATGACAATGACCCGGTTGCTCCATTCCCCGCCCACATAAACAGTGTTATTCCGGGAATTGTGTACCAGTCGCTGCGGATAAACCAACCCGCTCAGGGAATCCGGCAGAAAAATCACGTTCTCCAGAAACTGACCCTGAGCCACAGTCACCGCCAGCAGCGCGGCGATTGCGATAAATGCGATCTTCCTCTCAGCCATGGTTCTTCAGTAGTCTACAATATGCCGGTCTTCGCCACTGTCAAGCAAACCTGCATTACTTCTGTTTCGACGGGTCAGGCCCCAGGGGAAGGAAAGGGGTCAGGTCTTTAATCTTGTCATTCGCACAGAGACCGGAAGGATGATGCTCGCAATCTGCCTGCCGCTTGCCACCAACGGTTGACAGCCACAGCTAGCCGCACGTGACTTTGGACTGCGGGAGCCCTTCGGCTCTGTGAGCCATCGGATGGCACCTACCCCTCTGGGGCAGAGCAGGACAGGCTCCGCTCCCGCTTTCAGAGCCGGAAGCGTGCTTCCGGCAGGAGAAAGCGGCAATACCGTTGCCGCACTCCAAATCAGCCAATCTTTGCGGCTTTGCCTTTTGCAATTTGCATTCTGACTTTTGACTTCATCTGTGTCCATCTGTTTCTATCTGTGGTTTATCTTCTTCTTGGCGGCCTTGGCGCTCTTGGCGGTTCATTTCCTCGACTCTTCTTAGCGTCCTTGGCGGTTTTCTCAAGCCGGGTTTGACTGAGTGCTTGGAAACACTAGGGTTAATCCAATCATGAGTGAGAAGAAGAGCAGTAAGCGCCGCCCGAAATCGAAGCCGAAACTGCCCGGGCCTGGTGGGCGGGCAAAGATGTCCGAGACCATCTTCAGGGCTATGGAAAGCAAAGAGTTCAAGTCGGTGGAAGAAGCGCAGGAATACGCCAACCGCGTGCTCCAGGACGAGGCCAAACTGCCCAAGCCAACCCCGCTCCAAGAAGCCCAGGACCTTATCGACGACGCCTGGGACGAAGAAAACCCGAAACACAAACACGATATGGCCAAAGAGGCGCTGCGCATTTCCCCTGATTGCGCCGATGCCTATGTTATCCTCGCCGAAGGAGCGGCAACACTCGAGGAGGCACGCTCGCTGTTTGAGAAAGGGGTTGAAGTCGCCACGAAAACACTTGGCCCCGAGACTTTCAAAAAGGATGTCGGCCATTTCTGGGGAGTCCACAGCACCCGTCCCTATATGCGGACACGGGCCGGGCTTGCGCTATGCTTGTGGCGGCTGGACGAACAGGAGGCCGCGATAAAGCACTGTCAGGATATGCTGAGGCTCAACCCGGACGACAACATGGGACTCCGTTACGTTCTCGCGGGATGGCTGGCTGAAGTTGACGATGATGCCGCTCTTGCCGAGTTGCTGGACAACCACAACGACTCGTCTGCCTCCCTGGAGTACGCCCGTGCGCTGTGGACGTTCCGAACTCAGGGTCGGTCCGGCAAAGCCCGGAAGGCACTCGAAGCTGCATTTGAAACCAATCGCCACGTGCCCGACTTCCTTCTCGGCGAGAAGCGACTGCCGGATGAAGTACCTGATTACTTCCGTTCCGGTGACGAAACCGAAGCGGTAGATGCGGCCAGGGACATTGGCAACGCCTGGCGCAAGACCAAAGGTGCGCTCGACTGGCTCGGCAAAGCGTGGCAGCAAGGCCGCTACTGACCCGGCACAGCCTGACCGAAACAGCACAAATCAAAGCTGTGGCTGCCCGAGGAAACCTACGGGCAGACTTCAGTTCAGGCTGGTGAGCCCGATGCTTGACGCTTCTCTATCCGGTTGTTAGACTCGGTCGAGTGATGCAGAAGTTACCAACTGCCATTCTGATTGTTGCCTTTGGCTTAGCCGGCCTGTCGGTAAACCCGGCCTGCGCTGCACCCCGGCCCGATATCTCTGCCTCCCGCCGGAACGCCATCACCGAGGCCGCGCAGAAAGTCAGCCCCGCGGTCGTATCGGTCGTCGTGACTATGGTCCGCGTCGTCACCTACGACCCGTTCGGCGGGTTCGGAATCGACAACTTCTTCCGCGACTTCTTCCCGCGCCGGCAATACCGGCAGGAAGTGAAATCAATGGGCTCGGGCGTCATCATATCCCGAAGCGGCGAGATAGTCACCAACGCCCACGTAGTCCGTAACGCCTCCGCCATCAAGGTCACCCTGCCCGACAACCGCGAGTTCGACGCCGAGTTGCTTGGCATCAACAACCTGCTCGACCTCGCCCTGCTGCGGATTGACGGCACCGACCTGCCCACCGCTCCGCTCGGCACGTCCGCTGACCTGATAATCGGCGAATGGGCGATTGCGTTCGGCAACCCGTTCGGGTTTCTGCTCCAGGACGCCCAGCCGACGGTCACGGTCGGCGTTATTTCCGCATTACACCGGGATGTCCAGACAGGTCGCGGCCAGGTCATGTCCGACCTGGTCCAGACCGACGCCGCCATCAATCCCGGTAATTCGGGCGGGCCCCTTGTCAACGCCGAAGGCAAGGTCATCGGCATCAACACTTTCATCTTCACTCATTCGGGCGGGTCCGAAGGCATCGGGTTCGCGCGCCCGATTGACGCGGTCCGGGAGTTCGTCGCCGAGGCCCGGGGCGCGGCTGATACGAAATACACCCGGTACAAGACCACGCTCGGCGCGACCGTCTGCAACATCAATTTCCACCTGTGCTCCCGGTTCGACCTCGCCTACAGCAGCGGCGTAGTCGTGGTCGAGGTCGAGAAAGACGAGGTCGCCGGCAGCATCGGCATGAAGCCAGGCGACGTAATTCTCATGGCACAAGGCAAGGCAATCAGAACCGCTGCCGCTTTTCAGACGCAGTATGAAAGGCTCGGCCCTACGGTCGATATCGTCATCGACCGGAAAGGCGAGCAGATAAGGCTTCTATTCAGACAATGATAAAACGCTACACAACACCGGAAATGGCCGCACTCTGGAGCGAGGAATCCAAGTTCAATTCCTGGCTCCTGGTCGAAAAGGCGGTCGCTCAGGCCCAGGCTGAACTAGGCATCATTCCGAAAACCGCAGCAAAAGCAATCCAGCGGGCAAGCTTCAGAATCAGGGAAATTGAGCGGTTTGAGAAACAGACTCATCACGATGTCATCGCCTTCACCAGAAGCGTCGCTGAAAGCATCCCCAGGCACGGCAAGTACGTCCATTTCGGGCTGACATCCTACGATGTCGTTGACACTGCGCTTTCCCTGCGCTGCATCTCAGCCCTCGAAATCACCGAAGCCGCACTGCACGGTCTGCGGCTCGAAACCGCCCGGCTCGCGCTCAAATACAAACACACACCGATGATTGGCCGCACCCACGGGGTTCATGCCGAGCCGATCACGTTCGGGCTCAAAGCCCTGTCCTGGTATGAGGAAACCAACCGCAACATTGACCGGCTCCAGTCCGCAATCGCGGAAATGCACCACGGCAAGATTTCCGGCGTGGTCGGCTCCTACACCCAGCTTGGTCCGAAACTCGAAGCCCGCGTACTCAGACGCCTTGGCCTGAAACCGGAGCCGGTATCAACCCAGGTGATTCCACGCGACCGGCACGCATACATGCTCAGCGTGCTCGGGCTCATCGCCACCGGGCTCGAACGCATCGCAACCGAAATCCGCAACCTGCAGCGCACCGAAATCAGCGAACTGGCCGAGCCGTTCTCAAAAGGCCAGCGTGGCTCATCGGCCATGCCCCACAAGAAAAACCCGATAATCTGCGAGCGGGTCACCGGCCTTGCCCGGGTTGTCCGCGCCTGCACCCAGGTGGGGATGGAGAACATCCCGCTCTGGCACGAACGCGACCTGTCCAATTCTGCGTCAGAAAGAATCGTCATTCCTGACGCCACAATCCTGGTTCACTACATGACAAGGAAGCTCACCGCAGTGCTTTCCGGCCTGGTTGTCAATACCGAGCAGATGCGCAAGAACCTCGAAGCATCAGGCGGCAGGTTCTTCTCCCAGGCGCTTCTGCTTGCCCTGGTTAAGGCCCGGATGGACCGGAGCAAAGCTTACACCCTGGTGCAGCAGCTCTCGTTCAGGTCCCAGGAAACCGGAACGCCATTCCCGGACTTGGCCCGCAAAGACCAGACCGTCTGCAAAGCCCTGGACAGTCGCAAACTGTCCCGGGCCTTCAGCCTGAAACGGCTGATGAGACACATCAACGATGTGTACAAGCGGGTCGGGCTGGTGAAGCGCGGTGATTGATCTCTCGTTCACCGAAGAACAGTTGATGGTGCAGAAGCTGGCGCGTGATTTCGCGGCCAGGGAAGTCGCTCCAACGGTTCAGAAAAACGATACAAAGGCGTTCTTTGACCCGGAAATTCTACCCAAGATGGCCGCACTCGGACTGCTCGGGCTCACGATTCCGGAAAAGTACTCAGGCACTGGCAACGATTACATCAGCCTGGGCCTTGCCTGCGAGGAACTTGAATGCGTTGACACTTCGCTCCGAGTCATCCTTGCCGTACATATCGGGCTCAACAGCCTGACCTTATTGACCTGGGGAACCAAAGAACAGAAACGGGAATACCTTGTGCCCCAAGCAAAAGGCGAAAGGATCGCAACAATGGGCATAACCGAGCCGGCTGCTGGCAGCGACGTGGTTGGAATCCAGACCCATGCCAGAAAGGATGGCAGCGACTATGTCATCACCGGCGAGAAGATGTGGATTTCGCTTGCCGATGTCGCCGACAACTTCATCATCCTCGCCTGGACTGACCTGGAAAAAGCCAAGAAACGTGACCACTCCGGCCTGTCCTGTTTCATCCTTGAGCGCGGCATGAAAGGTCTGACCACGGCTACAATCCATGGCAAACTCGGGGTCAGAACCGGCAACACCGGCTCAATCTCAATGGATGAAGTCCGGGTTCCAGAGGAGAACCTGCTCGGCAATGAAGACGAAGGATTCAAGATTGCCATGTTTGCGCTTGACCAGGGAAGGTACACTGTAGCCGCAGGCTCAACCGGGCTGATTCGCGCATGCCTCAATGCCTCGGCTGAATATGCCCGGACGCGCAGCACCTTCCAGAAGCCCATCGCCGAGCACCAGCTTGTCAAGGAGATGGTTGCCGAAATGGCGTCCGACTACGAAGCCGCCAGACTGCTCTGGCTCAAAGCTGGCTGGCTCAAGAACCAGGGCAAACCCAATACCCGGGAAACATCACTTGCCAAGCTCTACGCGTGCGAAGCCGCGGAAAAGGCGGCATCGAACGCGGTCCAGATTCATGGTGCTTACGGTTACTCAAACGAGTACAATGTCGAACGGTTCTTTCGCAATGCCAAAGGCGCCCAGATTTATGAAGGCTCACGCGAGATGCACAAACTCATTCAGGCCGACTATGCGCTGGGCATCCGTGCCGACAAGCCGCTCCGGCGCATATTACCGAGGCCCGAATAACGCATGCTCTACGCATCACGCACCACGCATCATGCCAGACAGCAGTGAGGCTGAACCTGGCGAGGCACCGCCGTGAGCCGAACCCAGTACTTCGAGAAGCTTGACGTCTGGCGACTGAGCATCCGGCTCATCAAGCAGGGCTACGGCTTGTCGGACAAACTCCCGAAATCAGAGACGTACTGCCTGGCTGACCAATTGCGCCGCGCGTCGGTGTCGGTCGCATTGAACATCGCCGAAGGTAGAGCAGCAGACACGGACGCCGAGTTTCGGCGATTTCTTGGGTTCTCTCTGAAGTCGGCAGTGGAAGTCGCGGCAGCGGCGAGGATTTGCGAGGAACTCAAGCTGCTTGAGGCCGACGAGGTCGAACGGCTCGGTCAGCTCTGTGATGAACTGGAAGCCAAGCTGCGGACCTTCCGCCGCAAGCTGTCCACCAAATCTGCCAATCCAAGGGGTCGTGTCCGGCGTCAAGCGTAATGCGTGAAGCATAGAGCATTAACGAAAGGAACATCATGCCCGTAGTCTTTCTCAAGTCAGGCGGAACCGTCACCTGTGGCGGATACACCATCAAGAACGGCATACTCAAAGCCATTGGCCCGGAATTCAAGAACACACCCCTGCCCGAAGAGAAATCCAGACCTGCAGAAGCAGACATCTCTCTGGCCAATGTTCTATTCGTAATCCCGGGCAAGCTGTAGCGACGCCATCCACGCGCAACGCCTTACGCATCACGCCTTACGCATCACGCCTTACGCCCCACGCCGGAGGCCAACGTCATGCGTAGTGCGTCAAGCATCATGCGTCAAGCGTGGTGCCTGAAGCGTCAAGCGTAGTGCGTCCTATCGAACGGGTCCTGGTGCGCCGGGTCACCAGCTTACCGGCCGCGGTAGCCGAGGCGCTTGACTTCCTTGACTACGATTTCAAGGACAAGAAAGTCTGGGTCAAACCCAATCTGCTCGGTCCGCACCCGCCTGAAGCTTCGGTCACAACTGACCCGGAAATCGTCCGTCACTGCGTCCGCCAGCTCAAATCCCGAGGCGCGGTCCAGGTCTGGGTAACCGACAACCCGGGCGGTGAAATCCGCGGCGGACTTGCGTCATACATCGCACCAACCGGTGTAGTTCAGGCAAGCGAAGGCTGCTTCCGAGGTCCTGACCGGACTCCCGGCACTCTGGAACTGAAGTCACGTTTCGTATCCCGGATACCGGTCGACCCCACTCTGTTCGAAGCGGATGTAATCATCAACCTGCCGGTTTTCAAAACCCATGCTCTCACCATACTCACCGGCGCAATTAAGAACATGTTCGGCATTATCCCGGGCGACTACAAATCAACGCTGCACGGGACAGCGCCATCCGCAGACCGGTTTTCCGAACTGCTGGTTGACATCTACCAAGCGGTTCCCGTTCCCATGCTGCACATCATGGACGCCTTACGCGGCATGGACGGCCAGAACGGTCCGGGTAGTGGCCGGGTCCTCAATATCGGCAGGATACTTGCCGGCCGCAACGGAGTCGCCCTGGATACGGTAATGGCGATGATGGCCGGCGCTGAGCCGCGCCGCATCCCGATGCTCCGTATCGCGGGCGCGCGCGGACTCGGACCAGTCGACAAGGCCGACATCGACATTCACGGCGACTTCGAGCTGCTCCGCGGCTTCCGGCTGCCCGCCTCGGGCCTGACCAATATCCTGACCATGTCCCTCGCCATCCTGTTCCCCATGTTCCGCCGCGAGCCGGTGCTGAACCGCAAGCTGTGCACGAAATGCGGCCGCTGCGCCAACGTATGTCCGGTTCAGGCCATCAAACTCAACCCCTGGCCGGTTGTCAACCGGAAACAATGCATCTCCTGCTTCTGCTGTGCCGAGATGTGTCCCGAAAACGCCATGACCATCTCCTCGGCCCGCCGCGCCCTCTGGAACAGAATTACCGGCCGCTAGCCTTCTCTCGCCGCAGCAGCAAAATTGCCCGTCGAATCAGCCACTGGTTCTCGCGCGCATTGGTCCAGGCCGACGCGCCGGACGGGTGGGGCAGCGGGATGACCACTGTTTTCCTGCCCTGGATGTTCTTCACAAACACGCGGCCAATGACATCTACCAACTTCTGCTTACCAAGGAACCGCTCAATCGCCAGACCGCCCACAGGAACCAACACCTCAGGCCGGACGATCTCAAGCTCCTGCTCAAGAAACCGCGCGCAGTTCTTAAGTTGCTTCCGGCTCGGACGCAGGTCGCCGTGGCCGCTGTTGCCCGGAAAGCACTTCATCACCGCGGTGATATAGCAGAACGAACGGAACGGCTCTTCCTCGAACCCGGCCTTGGCCAGCCAGGAGAAAAGCCTCCTACCGGCTGACCCGGCAAACGGCCGGTCAAGTGCAATCTCCTGTTTTCCCGGAGCCTGACCAACCAGCATCCATTTCGGGGAGTCAAACCGGCCAAAGATTGCATGAATTCCACGCCCCAGCTTGCATGTGCGGCATCGCTTCATCCTGGTTGTCAACTCACTAAACGAGGGTGACACCCTGCACAGCGCAAGGGTGTCACCCTTTCTTACCTTTTGTCTCTTGACTTGGACTACCGCTTTCTCAGCCTTCTGCGCCGTATCTTTTTCAGCATCTCATCATCCAGGCTCTGCCTGATTTCCTCTATTCGGTCCCGGTACTGAGCCGCCTTCTCAAACTGAAGCACCTGGGCCGCCTGCTCCATCTCCTTCTGCAGTCTGGCAATCAGTTCCAGCTTGTCTCCTTCAGTCTCCGGTTTCAACTCCTCAACCGGTTCCTCCTGCTTCGCATCTGCCACTGATGTTGTAATCAGAACCTGGTCAATCGACTTGCTGATGCTTCTCGGCACAATCCCGTGCTTCTCGTTATAGGCGACCTGCTTCTGCCTGCGCCGTCCGGTCTCTTTCAGCGCACCGCGAATCGACCGGGTGATGTTATCCGCATACAGAATCACCTCGCCCCGGACATTCCTGGCCGCTCTACCCGCGGTCTGAATCAGCGACCGCTCGTCCCGCAAGAACCCTTCCTTGTCCGCATCCAGAATCGCAACCAGCGAAACCTCGGGCAAATCCAGGCCTTCGCGCAGCAGGTTTATGCCGACCAGCACATCAAACTCTCCCAGCCTGAGCCCGCGCAGCACCTCAACCCGCTCAATTACACCAATCTCAGAATGGAGGTACTTGACCCTCAGCCCCATCTCAGCCAGGTACTCGGCCAGGTCCTCAGCCATCCGCTTGGTCAGAGTGGTCACCAGCACCCGCTCCTTGCGCTCAGCCCGTTTGCGTATCTCGCCAATCAGGTCATCCACCTGGCCTTTGGTCGGCCGGACAACCATCTCAGGGTCAACCAGGCCGGTCGGCCTGACAATCAACTCAACCACCCGGCCCTTGCTGCGCTGCAGCTCAAACTGACCTGGTGTCGCTGAAGTGAACACCGCCTGTTGCACCAGTGCGTCGAATTCCTCGAATCTCAAAGGCCGGTTGTCCATGCATGAAGGCAGCCGGAACCCGTAATCCACCAGAGTCTGCTTGCGTGCCCGGTCACCATTGAACATCCCGTATACCTGAGGAATGCCCACGTGCGACTCATCGATAACCATCAGGTAATCGTCAGGAAAGTAATCAAGCAAGCAGTAGGGTCGTTCTCCGGGCGCTTTGCCAAGAAGGTGACGAGAGTAGTTCTCGATGCCCGGGCAGTACCCGAACTCGCGCATCATTTCCAGGTCGAACCTGGTCCTCGTTTCAAGACGCTGGGCTTCCAGCAGCTTGTTCTGGGACTTCAACTCGGCTACTCGCTGCACCAGCTCTCGCTCGATCAAGACCGCCGCAGTTTCGATTTGTCGCTCCGTGGTCACGAAGTACTTGGCCGGGTAAATCACAAGACGCGGCCGTCGCTCCACAAGGTCCCCGGTCACGATGTCGAACACGCTCAGCCGGCCTACCTTATCACCATCGAATTCAACCCGCACTCCATAGTCCCGGTGCGACGGATGAATCTCAACCACGTCTCCCCTGACCCGGAATGCGGACCGCTTCAGTTCCATGTCGTTCCGGGTATAGTGAAGCCTGACCAGTTGCTCAATCAACCCGTCCCGGTCAAGACTCTTGTCAAGCTCAATCGGAAACAGCGCCTCCTTGAACTGCCAGGGTTCGCCCAAGTTGTAGATGCACGAAACCGAAGCAACCACGACCACGTCCCTGCGCTCAATCAGGCTCGAAGTAGCCCGCAGCCTGAGCCGCTCTATCTCCTCATTGATTGACGCATCCTTCTCGATATACAGGTCGTGCTCCGGCACATACGCTTCCGGCTGGTAATAGTCATAATAGGAGACAAAATACTCCACCGCATTCTCAGGGAAGAACTGCTTGAACTCGCCGTACAACTGGGCTGCCAGGGTCTTGTTATGTGAAATCACTATCGTCGGCCGGTTCAACCGGGCAATCACATTTGCCATCGCATAAGTCTTACCCGAACCGGTCACCCCGAGCAGAGTGGAGTACTTCTCACCGGTTCTCAGAAACTCAACCAGCCGGTCTATCGCCTCGGGCTGGTCACCTGTAGGCTTGTATGGAGCGGTAAGTCTGAATCGACCCATCGCCCAATTCTAGACCCGGCGCTGCCAGGGTCAAGCCACCGGTCGAGGCTTGTTGCCTTGACACCGCCGCCGCCGATCATCCCCCGATTTGAGAAATTCCATCCCGCTCCACGACCTGAAGCAGGAACATCACAGCCTTGCCGACGAACTGTGCCGGAACCTGGGCCGGGTTATCGGCTCAGGCAAATTCGTACTCGGGCCGGAACTGGCCGCATTCGAATCCGAACTGGCCCGATACCTTGGTTTAAGCCACGTTCTCGGTGTGAACAGCGGCACCGACGCTTTGCTTCTCGGGCTCAAGGCGCTCGGCATCGGTCCGGGTGACGAAGTCATCACCACTCCTTTCACGTTCTTCGCCACTGCTGGAGCCATTGTTCAGACCGGGGCGACACCGGTGTTTGCTGACATCGAACCCCGCACGCTCTGCCTTTCAGCAGAAACCTGCAAAGCGGCAATCACCGGACGCACCAAAGCGGTCCTTCTCGTCCATATCTTCGGCCACTGCACCGATGTGAACCGATTCCTGGAACTGTGCAGCCAACACGACCTGGTCCTGGTCGAAGACGCAGCTCAGGCAATCGGCAGTTCCTGGCAAAGTCGCAGGCTCGGCTCCTTCGGCCAGGTTAGCGCCTTCAGCTTCTACCCCACCAAGAATCTGGCAGCGCTCGGAGACGGCGGCGCAATCGCCACATCGAACCCGGAAATCGCCCGGGAAATCAGGCTCCTGCGCAGCCACGGTCGGGATGAAAACGGGCACTACATATCCTGGGGACACAATTCCCGGCTGGATGAAATCCAGGCCGCATTCCTCAGGACCAAGCTCAACCGGCTTGACTCGGATAACGCCCTTCGCCGCGCCCTGGCAGTCCGTTACGATGAGGCGCTTTCATCCCTGGTCCGGATTGTTCGCGGCGCTGACGGCTGTGAATCCAATTATCACCAGTACGGTATTCTGACCCCGAAAAGAGACGAGCTGCGTCGCTTCCTGGCCGACAACGGAGTTGAAACCGGCTGCTATTACAGAAATCCGGTTCACTATGAGCCGATTCTCGCGGGGAAGCGGCCGAAGCTCCCGGTCGCAGAGCAAGCCTGCTGTGAAATCCTGACCCTGCCCATCAGGCCCAGCCTGACCGACTCAGAACAGAAAAAGGTCATATCTCTGGTCCGGCACTTCTTCAGCCGCAATGATTAGGCTGTCCAGTTTCCTCACCAGCGACCTTGCGTTTGACTGCCCGGCCGCCCCCAACCAGCGGAAGCTGTTCCATTTCATAGCCGACCGGCTCGCCGAACACAGGCTGGTTACTGACCGCGCCGAACTCATCGACGAGTTCGTCAAACGTGAGCAGCAGGGCTCAACCGGAGTCGGTCACGGCATCGCATTACCTCACTGCACCCTGGAATCGGCCAAGCGCATACTAGTGGTCGTTGTACGGCTGCACCAGCCGATGGAGTGGAACGCGGTGGACGGCAAGTCGGTGCGCCTGCTCGTGGTCATCATCGCCCCACCGCACGAGCGTAACCTCTATCTGCAGGTGCTGGCCGAAGTCGCCCGCTCTCTCAATCAGCCGGAAACCCGCGAAAAGGTCATGAAAGCCGGAAGTCCAGGCAAAGCCGCAATGCTCATCGCCCGGCCACCGCATGAGGGATTCGTCAAGCGCAACCGCCGGCTCTTCATTTTCCTGACTGCGGTCGCGGTCATATTTGTTCTCGCCCGCATCATTATGCCCGGAGCCCGGCTACCCGAGGAAGGCATCTACAAGGAGTTGGACTATGTCAGGTTCAACCATCCGCCCTGGCTTTTCCGCCAGGAACTGACCATCACTCTGTTTCTGGCCATGATTCTCGGCACCCTGCTGTTCTGGCGCTTCAGGGTAGCCATTGCGGCCGCCTGCCTCGGGATACTGCTTGTCGCTGGCGTCGTGGACCTGGAAACAACTGTCCGGTTCATGTCCATGCCAACCATTCTCTTCATCATGGCGATGATGGTCATTGTCCACTGGCTCCAGAACATCGGCGTGTTCCGGTTCGTAGTGGTGAAAGCGATGGAGCGGGTGCGCGGCGTGCCTTGGCTGCTCCTGCTGGTACTGATGGGTTTCTCGGTCATTCTCGGTGGTTTTGCCGACGAGGTATCGGCCATCCTCGTCACCTTCGGCCTGGCGCTGGAGGTGTCGCGGCGCACCAAGACCCCGCTTGTGCCGTTTCTATTGAGCCTGGTTTTCGCCACCAACGTCGGCAGCGCCCTGACTCTGGTCGGTAATCCCATCGGGGTTTACATCGCCTTTGCCGGCAAGCTCAGCTTTGAGCACTTCCTCCGCTGGGCTACCCCGGTCTCCGCGGTGTCCGCAGTGATCGTCGCAGGGCTCTGCCTGCTCATCTACCGCAAGCACTTCTTCGGTTTCCGCTACGACCTGGACGTTACCGAACTGCGCAAAACTACCGAATCGGTCAACCCGATACGACTGCGCACGGGCCTGATTACTTTCACCACTACGGTCCTGCTGATTGCACTTCACGGCCGAATTGAGAACTGGCTCGGGCTTGGTGAAGGCACCGCCCTGCTCGCCATCGCCCTGGCGGTAATGGGCTTCGTCGTATTCTACGAGCAGGAACGAGGCCGGCAACTCATCGAGCGGGGCATCGACTGGTGGACCCTGCTGTTCTTCATGTTCCTTTTCGCCAACGCCGCCTGCCTGGAATACACCGGCGTCACCACCAAACTCGGATACTCGCTGCTCCAACTGGCCGAGAGCATGACCCACGTCAGCGCCGGCGCCCACGGGGTCACCAGTACGCTTGCGGTCATGATTCTCTGGTTCAGCGGCATCACGTCCGGGTTTGTCGACAACCTGCCGATTGTCGCGGCCCTGGTTCCGGTCGTCAAGGACCTGATTCGCATCGGCCTGCCCCACGCAACGATTCTCTGGTGGGCCCTCTTGTTCGGCGGCTGCTTTGGCGGCAACCTGACCGTTATCGGCTCAACCGCCAACCTGGTCGCAGTCGGTGCTTACGAACGCTCAACCGGACTGCACATCAGGTTTACTGAATGGATAAAAGTTGGTATAATAATAACGGTAGCTTCGCTTTCAGTAGCCACTGTTGCTCTGCTGCTTCAAATCAGACTGGCACCATAAGGAGACGAAATGTTCGAGAAGATACTCTACATTGTGAGCGAAAAGCAGGGAGACAAACGGTTCGTGATGGACTTGGCGAAAAAGAACGGAAGCACCGTCCTGCTCAGCGCAATCCTGCATCCTGATTCCCACCTGCAGATGAAGACCGACAGCTCCACCCGGGCCAGGGTACTCAAAGAAGAACAGGAACGCAGGTCATGGCTGGACGTCTACGCACTCGAAGAGGAATTCAAAGCAGCCGGTATCAAATCCTCGGTCATGGCGCAGGAAGGGAACGTCGGAAGCATCCAGTCCCTGGCCGCAAGCACTCACTGCGACCTGATTGTGCTTGCAGCCGGCAACCTGGCTGACGACGACTACAAGCTGCCGGAAGAACTTCTCCCCAATCTTCCCTGCCCGCTGATTATCACCAATTCCCAGTAGGACACTTGTAGAAGGGTTCGAGGGTTCGAGGGTTCGAGACCTCCTCACTTAACCCCTTGACCCCTTTCGCCTTCTGACCTTTTCCCGCTGCTTATCAACCGCCCGCGCCATCTGCTCCAGAATTCTCAGGTTCTCCCTTGCTTCCTCCTGGTTCACGGTCTGAATCGCGAACCCGGCGTGGACAATCACATAGTCCCCGACCTTGGCATCCGGCGTCATCATCACAGAAATCTCGCGCTGCACACCGCCGATTTCACCAACCGCTGTGTCGCCTTGCAGCTCAACAATCCTGACCGGTATCGCCAGACACATGTCAGAGAGAAGGGTTCCAGGATTCCAGGGTGCGAGGATTCCAGGGTCCGAGGGTTCCAGGGTTCGGCACTTGACCCCTT
>JAUWNN010000087.1 GCA_030612625.1 Caldifarciminota bacterium | reverse complement strand
CCGGCCGCCTGGCTGCACCGGGCCCTGGAAAAGGCCCGGAGCCGCGGGCCGCCCCGCGAGCCCGGTGCCGTCCCACACCACCCGGCAGGTCCTGCCGCGTGTCTCTTCGCAGAAAACCCGGACAGTCCTGCCCAGGGCATCGTACAGTGCCAGCTCGAACTTGCCGTTAACGCCTGCAACCTGAAACCAGACCCGGGAACCATCCGGGTTCTGGAACACCCGGAGTCCGGACAATTCGGGCCCGACGGTTCCAGATGGCTCATGCACCGCCCCAAGACCGCGGCCCCAGGATTGCCCGCCGTTGGTTGTGAACAGCACGACCGAGTTCCCGGCCACCATTCCTCGGAGCGTATCTGCGAAGTCAATGTCGAACAGCGTCGTGTCAACATTGGTTGTCTGAAGTTCCCAACTGAGGCCGGCGTCTGAACTATGAATGATGGTGCCGTTTCGGCCACAGGCCCAGCCGTGCCTGTCGCCTATGAACTTCACCGAGCGCAGGAATCTGGCTTCAGCCGGCACCGTCACACTGTTCCAATCCTGCCCGCTGTTCGCGGTGTGCAGGACCACTGCGTTCATAGTCTGGTCATCGCCGCCCACAACCCAGCCTGTCTGGTTGTCTATGAAAGCAACATCATAGAAGTCGCAAATGGTGTCCTTTTTCTGAAGCACCCAGGTATCGCCGCCATTCGTGGTCCTTGTGATGTAACCCTGACCTCGGACAAAAGTGTCACCGCTCGGAAACCTGCCAGCGACCAGCCAGCCTGTATCCGGACTCACATAGAACACACCCTGAAAATCAACCGTATCCATCGGATAAGGCGGATTAGGAAAGAATGTCATATCCCATTCCTCACCGCCATTAGTAGTATTGAGCAGTATCGCTTCTCCGCCCGCGCACCATCCGAAACTATCGTTGAGAAATCGTATCCTTGTGGCGAACTTGGGCCCGCCAAGATTCTGGCGAGACCAGTTCTCCCCGCCATCTGTAGTATGCCAGATGTCACCAATCCGGCCGCAGGTCCAGCCGTGCAACTCGTCAAGAAAGAACACATCAAAGAAGTCCCTGATTGTCAAGACTTCCTGCGGCTGCCAGCTCATGCCGAAATCAGTAGTATGGTAGACAACCGTGGTCTCAATGGTGACAACCCACGCGTTCATGCCATCCGGTGCCACCGCGACACCGTGATAAATCTCAGCTTCAGACAAACTGCCCAAGAGACAGAAAGACAAAAGAAGAGCTTTCACAAACACTCCTTTCTCAGGCTGCTAATAGCGGTCGCAGTCCCCGGCCAGTGTCAACACTCTCGTGACCAAAATACTACCTCCATCTGCGATTGGTGTCAATCTGAGAACGTAGACTCCGCTGCCGACCCGCCGGCCCGACGCATCACACAAGTCCCATACCGTCCTTTGTTCCTGTGCCCCAGCCAGGTCGAAACTACGCACCTCCCGGCCCCGCACATCAAATACCTGAAGCCGTGCCCTGCCCTTGATTCCGGAAAGCTCGATTACCAGCCGGTTCCGGGCCGGATTCGGAGCAACCCTGAACTTCTCCCCTAGCTCCGGTCGTCCCTGGTTTTCTCTGACACCGGTGAATGTGTCGGGCGGGTTAGTGGTGAATCGAATCGCCCGGTTTGGCACGACTTCGGCCGCGGCAGCGGGATAGCTTCCGGCAAATGTATATTCCAGGCCATCATCATGACCAGGACTCTGAATCCCGACCGTAGCAAAGTTATGGCAATTGCCATGAAGGCTGTCATCGTTCTGCACGACAAGGTACTGACACTCTATCGCCCCGTCGCCAGTCTCAGTATGATGATGCTGCGGGTCATAGAGAATCACTTCAAATGTCTGCTGCTCAGCCAGTCTCGGCGGCCGGAAACCGTGAACATGATAGCACCGGCTCCATTCTATGATGAACCGGTGGTTTGCCTGGTCATAAAGGGTAAACACTCCAGGTGCATTCAATGTGTCGGTCCGGAAATCATCCCAGAACACCGCCACAAATCCATCCGGCCCATTGGCTGAAGGAATATGCCAGTTGTAGATTTCCCCAAACCATGTGTTGCCCATCGCCACGTAACCGTTGTCACAGATAGAAACAGTATCATAATCCTGGCCGTAGAACCTGAAAGTAAAGGGCAGGGCTATTGGTGCTGCCTGGTCATTACCCAGTTCGATATGCATTCCTGAGCCGCCGTGGCCCGGGTCGATTTCAACCCAGTCGAAATCCGGCCGCTCAGTGTAGCCTGCATCTGTATTATCATACGCATAGTACCCACGCCGGTCAGGCCCAAGAGGCGACGAGGAAACCGGCTGGCCGACTGTCACCGGGAAATCCCATGTCTGCTCAAACCCGCCATCTCCGGTCATCACTATCCTCAGGCTGAACTTGCGGCCTATCCCGATGCCATCACCGGCCCGGACCTGAAATCTGTCTGTGGTGTTCACGCCGGAATCGCCTGGAGCAATGGTTCCGAAACTACCGCTTGAATCCAGCACCACGATTGCACAAGGATTCAGGGATATGAGCCTGCCCGTCACACTGCCGGCCCCACCGGCTCCTGAGTTCTGAACCGTGATTGACATCTCCGCAGTCTCACCCGGGTCCAGAAAACCGCTGGCATTATGGACAGTATAACTCGCAACCTTGAGGCACGGACCGGTAACCTCCAGTTGGAACGCAGACAGCCAGGTGCTGTCCTGGCTTGTTATAGCCAGCTCAAAAGGCAGAATCTGGCCGCTTGTGCAGGACCGGGCAATCTGTATTACGAAGGCCGGCGCAGTGAAACTCGCTCCTGGTGCCAGGTCTCCATAGTCCCTGACCGAATCGGTCACCAGAGCGAAAGTATCCAGCGAACGCAGCAACGCCTGGACGTTAGTAGCTGCGACCCTGTTCCCGAAATTCTTCAGAGTCACTGACAGGTTAACATTGGAGTTTGGCTCAACTGTATCTGGCGAGTGGTTCTCATGCCCGACAAACACCCCGGCATCAAGACCGGCACTGTAGCCAAGATGCGGAACCAGGTTATCACCCGTCACTGTGACGAGCATTGTGTCAGCACTCCCTGTGGCGATGGCAAAGCGGGCTTTGCCTGATGCATCGGTGCGCTCAGTGGCGTGCACTTCGCCGGGCTTGCACAGACAGACAAGAGCTTCTTCCACAGGCCGGTCAGAACCATCCTCTACCGTAACCTCGAACGAACTGGTGCCAACCGGGAAAAAGCCCGGATAAGATACGTTCAACTGCTGCGGTGCCCGGGTCCACATTTCAAGACCTGGGTCTCCGAGCAGATTGTAGACATGGAAATAGATTCTCAGGTCAAATGAGTCCTGGGCCAAAGGGAAGTTCTCATAAAGGGCAATCTTACTCAAGTACATAGCCGGGCCACAGGTATGAACACTCCAGTCGAATATAGCCCGGTAGATTGCGTAATCCATGCAGTTGTTCCAGCGGGTCGAAGTGCCGGACCAGGAACTGCCCCAGAATGCAACACCGCCTTTCGGGTTCGCCGGCGTGCCGGCCCTGAGCCAGGCCTCGCCAAAGCAGGGATTCGCCGCAAAATTGCCTGTCCCGCAGTAAATGCTGGTTACGACCGGCAGCTTCCAGCCATTGGCCAGACCGTAGACGTCATTGGTCAGGAACTGCGGATAGCCCCAGCCGTCACGGTTGCCCCAGCCTCGACCGTTGACAAACGACACTCCCCGGTTGACCGCGCTGTCAACCGGGCCTCGGCCATGGCGCGTAGGCGGATAAAAGATGGTGTCGATTCGCGTAAACCCGTGCTCAAGAAGCCGTTCCCGGATCAACCTCTTGGTTATAATGGCAGTGATTGCCGGTGTGCCGCCTTCCTGGTAACTGGTCCCGACCATCAGAGCCCGGTGAAACCAGGTGGTATCCTCGATATACGGGGCGGTTTCATACCCGATAGTCTTGGCCACGATGACATCCAGTTCCGAGGCATTGGCCCCAGGCAGCCGGCCCACAAACAGGTCGGCCAGGAAGTCGTCTCCGTCAACGCAGGCATAAGGATGGTCGGTAACACATGGAGTGCGGCTGGTGATGAAAGCCGGGACTTTGCTGATTGCGCCCACAAGAACCACATAGCTTGGTGATGGAGTCCAGTTGTTGTAGGCATCCTGAATGTAGTCTCTGATTTGCTCTCGCTGGGTTCCGGTCTCCGACAGTTTCCTTGTCCAGACCTTGAAACCCTTGCGCTCCTTCCAGGCCGCAAAAGGCAGTATGTTGTCATAGAACTCATCAGGAACGATAACCAGGTATCCGGGCTGGTCCAATCTGTAATCAGGCCCTTCACCCTCAAGCACCGAAGCAACCAGCCTTCCCATCACTCCTTTGCCGCTGAGACCCTTGACCCGGTGGTCATAAGTCAGACTTACCTTTATTCTCCGGCACACCGCACTCTTGCCGTCTTCTTCGGTTTCCCTGACCCGGGTCAGCACAAGCGGAACCACTTCCAGCCCGGCTGCGATTGCCGGCCTACCGAAACTGACCCAGGGCCGGTTGGAGACAGCAGCTCCGGCCTTGTCAGTCAGAACCACTATCGTATCCAGTTCGACGATTTCTACCTTCGGCACAAGGCCGTCCGGTGCAGGAACAAGCCGCGCAAAGGCTGGTTCCTGTACATTGGATAATTGGATGCCGGGCAGAGTCGCTTCCAGTTCTATTCGTCTTGAGCCGGTCGTCCTTATGTTCCATACCGGCCCATCTGCCAGACCAACACCGGTTTGCGCCAGCAGGATGAAGACCAGGAACATACTCCTCGTAATTCTACTCCTTTTTCTCTATCACCACCAGCCCGAGGTCACGGTCACAGGCAAACAGATAACCGCCGGATTCCTGCGCACCCCTGGTGTAGCTGGTTCTGATTTGCGCCACCAGTTCAGGTAATTCCGGGTTGGCGACATTGACCACTGCTACTCCGCCATCTCTGCACCCGACATAGACCAGTGTGTCCTTTACTGAAATCCGTTCGGCGTATCCGGGTAATTCAAGCGTCGCGATAGCCTCGGGATTCTGCGGGTCAGCTACATCAGCGATGACCAGGCCGCCCCGGCCGTCTGCAACATAGAGGTAGTCTCCTCGTGCTGCTACGCCCCGGGCATTAGACGGAGTGTCGAGACTACCGAGTTGAACCGGCGGCAGAGAATCAACATCCCAGATTGCCACCCCGATTTGCTCAAGCGCCAGATAGCAGCACCCTTCAGCAAGAGCTATACCCCGGCACCCGCGCGGGTACCGATGCTGAAAAACCAGGTCGGGATACTGAGGCTCTGAAACATCAACCACAATGAACTGGGCATCAGCAGCGATGTACACCAGTGAATCCTGATAATCAATATCGTAACCATATCCGGGTTGTGGGTACTCCATCTCACCCACAATGCGCAGACTGTCCGGATTCGACACGTCCGCTATCAGCAGTTCCTTATATCCGTATGCAACATACGCATAGCTGTCAGTTGCGACAACTCCCCAGGCTTCGTTCTGGAAATCGGTCACTGTACCAAGAAGCACCGGTTCCTCCGGTTCGCTCAGATCAAAGACCACCAGGCCGGCCTGCCCGTCTGCGATATACGCCCGGCTGTCTTTGACCCAGATGTCCTGGGCATAGCCCTGGGTTGGCACAGTTGCAACAACCCTGAACCGCTCCAGGGTAAGTTTCCAGACCTCGGACCATCCACTCCAGACACCTTCTGTGCTCTGCGCTCGCACACGCCAGTAGTAGGTTTCATCAGTAACGACATCGACACCGGCCTCAGGCTCGACAATGGTATCATCAGCCACAATCTCTTCGAAATCATCATCCAGGGCCAGTTGGAACCGGTAGGCCCCTGCCTGGTAGTCTGCCTGCCAGGAAAACGTTATGTCAGGTCTGGTAAGAACAGCCCGGTCAGCCGGCCCAGTTAAGATGACCGGTTCAGGCCTGGGCAAAGGCCGGTCGCAGCCTGTCCATGCACCCAGTGAAAGAACGACCAGAACCATGGTTGTCCGATAGTTAATATCCGCCATATTGCTTAACTCCTTGCCGGGTTCACAACCACTCCCAGACTGAACTTATTGCGCCGGTACTTCTTGACGTCCTTGATGCGCTCGCTGTATGGTGAAGAAACCTCGCGCCACTCCAACCGGTAGCCGAAGACCAACTTCGCGGCCTTGAACTGGTACTCGATTTCCAGCCTGATGTTTTCTATCCAGTCACCCCGGTCTGCGTGTGACGGGTCAATGTCAGGCGAATTCCCAGTGGTATACTCCCGGCTGGCAAGTTCGTACCCGGCTCCGAAAACCAGGTTCCTTAAATTCCTCGGATGGCTCTTCATTGACAGGTCAAACTTGTGCTGGCGATACGAGATGTCAGGCACCGGCCCTCTTGCCTGCGCAAGTTTGCACTCATAATCCAGGCTCAACTCCAGACCGCGCGCCACCTCGAACTTCAGCACTGCGCCCGGCCGGTGGGCCCGGGTATCGTAGTACTCGAACCCCGGCAGATAGTCGTCATATTCGTACCGGTACCTCGGTGTCAGCCAGAATCTCCAGACCTGCTGGCTCAGGCTCACAGTTCCCAGATACTCTGCGAACCGACAGGCCAGGTACTCGTCGCCTTCAGTCAAATGGCTCTGAAAGTGCCTTATCAGAAATCCCGGCATCCACAGCAAACCTGCCTTCAGCCGACCGCCTTTCCACAGATGCTGGACGATTTCAAGCTTTGCCCAACCATAGCTCTTTTCCCAGTTCGATGCGTACTGGTGCAGCTTGATTCGCAGCCAGGCATGTCCGCCCGGCCCCAGCCTTCGGTATCGACACTTCAATCCGGCAGACACCGCTATATCAAGGTCATCTGCCGACCTTATCGGGAAACGTGCCGGGTCATCTCCATGCCGGAAAGCCTTCAGGTCATTTTCTGAATACCGGAAAGGGTTGTCATCATAAGTCAGACAGGCCTTGAAATAGCTGCTGAACCTGGGCACCGGGACAACCAACTGGGATGCGGCAGCAGCAGCACCCAACACCAGCACCAAAGCAGCAACCCTACTCATACTTCTCACGGGCAATCCTCTCGACCCGGATTCCAGCGCTATGGGCCAGGGTTCCATTCAAGGCAATGGTCAACTGAAGGGCTCCTTGGCCGAGATTGAATCTCAGGGTTCTTTCAGTTGAAGGCACCACACCCAGCGCATTCTGGTAGATGACCGAACCTGACTTTGTGACACGGAAGTTGCGGCCGGCAAGTTCCTTTCCCTGTTCTCGGACTGTCAGCACGAAGTTCTGGGCCCCGACCATGCTCGGTTCATAATTGAGTCGAATCCGCACCCGGACCCGGCATGGACCACTGATTCCCAGAGCGGCCGGGCTGCCGCGTTCCAGACAATAGAAACTGACCGTATCTTCAGATTCAGCCAGCAGCAGTTCATCGAGTCCGCTCAGAACAACCGGATTCCAGGACTTCGGGTTCTGGAACGAAAACCTGACCGCAACTGTGCCGGCCGGCGCATCGTTCAGAACCAGCCGGTATGGGTTCCGGCCTTTGGGCACCTGGATGTAGAATGACCGCCACTTGCCAAGCTTGTGTGTTCCGGCTCCGTAGCTCGACTTTGACAACTCGGTCTCGAATTCAAGAGGCCGCTCGACCTCATTCTGCCAGAGTGAAAGGCTGTACTCAAGCTTCCCATCCTGGCCTTCAGGCCACCACAACCTGGTATACACCCGCAACCAGGTCGGTCCTTCAGCCTCAAACTCAAGAGCCTGGTCCCTGACAACAAAGTAGTAGCTCAGTTCTACCCTGCGGACCACGCTTACCGCTACCTTTTCAGCCGAACCCGCAACTTTGACTTCCCTGGCACGGGCTACCGGAACAGCCACAATTGAGAGCACGCAGACTGCCGGCAGAAACCAGAGCTGATTGGTTGTCACACCGCCTCCTCCTGGGGTCTGGCTTTCCTGTCGCCCAGATACCATTCTATATCATACCTGACTATCAACCAGAGCAATATCAGAATCTTGATTGCGAACACCGCTGCCAAGACTACTGAATAGCGCTTCTCGAAGAAAAGCCGGCCCTTGCCCTTTTCAGGCAGCGGCACCGGAGCCACGGGCAGACGGTAGTCAATAGCAACACGGCTTGGATTGCCCAGATACACCACCGGGATGCCTTTTTCCAACAGGCCTGCTATTACGCCGTCCGGTCCGGTCCTGGTTATCGGCTTGGCAAGGACCCTGGACGGAACCCGGGCCATCGGGTCACCGATATCAGCGATAACACGGCCGACTGAAATGACCGCCTTGACATCCTTGAATGCATCAAGCCTTTGTTCCACCGCTTGCTCAAATGACCTCGGAATGAAACAGTTCACTCCTGCCCAGTCCGCGGCCGCGGCCAGCACCATCCTTCCTTCAGGTGAAAGACCCCGGCCGTCATCAGACTCTGCCCCGAGTGTGGCAAACCTGGTTTTGTAGGTCCAGAGTCCCTTAGACCTCAACATCTTTTCGATGTCGAGCCAGGTCAATCCAGGGTAATTCGCACCCCACATTCCCGCGCTCTGCGCCGTAATGATAACCGGGTCGATACCCAGGCTGTGCGCAACTGCCAGCACCTGAATGTTCAAGCCCGGATAAGTGCCGTCCCAACTCACGCCGATCCGGTCCCCGGCCCGCACTCCGGCCTTTGTCAGCATCTCAAGAACCGCGGCACTGAAATTCGGGTTACATGTGGTCAGCGCATCACTCAGGTCAGAGCGGCCATAAGTGAGCTGCGAATACTGAACTCCAACAAGCCCGGTCATGTTCGGGTCATTCACAGTATCAATCGGAATGCCAAGCTCCTGCCGGTATTGCCGCACCATCTCAAACGCCCTGGCTGACAACCGGACACTCGCCAGCTTCTCCTTGTAGAACCGTGTCCTGTAGTACCGCGCTGACCGGCTCACGAACCAGAACAAAAACAGCGCCAGCACAGCCAGTCCGACCAGGACCCAGCGATTGATTCTGGTGTGACGCCTTCGCATCAGAACATCCCACCTGAAATCGCAGTCACCACAAACCTTGTCAGGACCGCGGCCACGAGCAGGGTCGAGACTGTTTCAACCACGCCCTGCCGGTTCATCCAATAGGCCACAAGTCCGGGAATCACATAGCCAATCACACCAACATTCAAGTCCAGCGAGCCGATTGACCAGTCCGGCGCAATCCTGGTCAGATACCCGAGCAGGTAACCCACAAGTATGCTCAGCACCAGCATCCGACGGCCGTACACAAGCATGAACCGTCCCAGCAGTTTGAGAATCAGGAAAGTCACAAACGCTACTGCCAGAGTGGCAATCACCCTGGTCGGCTCGTGCAGGACAAGAGCGAAATAGCCCGGCACCACGATTCCGCCCGCAGCCAGTCCCACAGTCTCGGTCAGGAAAAAGGAGGCCAGCATCCCAAGACCGATGGTCTCAATTATCATTGGCCTGTTTCCTCACTTGTCATTGCGAGGCGAAGCCGTGGCAATCTCCCTGTTCCACGAAGTACCGAATCAACTCTTCTCCATACCCCACCGTGTTGCCGCAGGCAAACACCAGGGACGAATCCTCGACAAGTGCTGCTACCCTTTCATACACTTCGGACACAGCCCGTTCCTCGCCCACATCAACCAGCTTTCCAGAAGCGATGCCCAGTTCCCTGGCCCTGCGCAGGAAAACCCGGGTCAGACCTCCGGTTATGACATAACGGTCAGCCTCGAACTCGGATACAAGCTCAGCCAGTTGGCGCGAACGGTCAGTCCGGTCCCTGCGGCAGTTCACAAGCACAGTCCTGTTCCTGCTCCTTGACTTGACCATATCCCAGAGCATTCTGATTGAATCCGGGTCATTGGCAGCCAGCCCGTTCACCAGTTCGAATCTCTTGCCATGGGCATTGACCGCATGCACCCGCAGCGCGCCCGGGTCAGGCAGACAGCGCTTCATTCCGGCCAGAGCAGCGTTCCGGCCGACCCCGAGTTGCTCGCATACTGACAGCGCGAGCGCGACGTTCTCCTTGTGCTCCAGATAACTGAATCCCTGCATTTCAGAGTCAGTCATTGACAAAGGGTCTGCCACGACGGTCTCAAGGTCCGACCCTGCCTTCCGGCACAAGACTTCAAGGTGCTTGCGCTCCGCAGTGAACAGGGTTCCGTGCCGCGGCACAGTCCAACTGAAAGCCAGGGCAACATCCTCGACTGTCGGGCCCATCACATCAAGATGGTCCGGCCTGACATTGGTCACAACCGGGTGTGTCGGCCGCACCAGCATTCTGCTCTCAATATCCTGGTACTGGGGGTCCAAAGCCATGCATTCAATCACCAGCGCCTGGGCCTGGTGCTGCTGTGCCAGCCTGACCATTCTCATCTCCTCTGCGATGTTCGCCTTGCCCAGCCTGCGTACCGGCTGCTCTGCATTGTCGCCGGTAATGAACATCGGCCTGGTTCCGGTCGTCTTGGCAGCAACCCGAATCCCGCCGGCCCGAAGACCGGCCGCAATCAACCTGGTAACTGAGGATTTTCCCCTGGTGCCGTTTATCTGCACCCGGGTCGGAATCCGCCTCAGATTCCTCAGATGCAGGGCATACTCGACAAGACTGTACCCGACAAAAAGCAGGAGCAGGACAAGTATCAACAGCATAGACTCAAGACCAGTGCGATTATAAGTTGACCACGGGAAGGTGTCAAACAGCAATGCGCTTCCTGCAGAAGCAGGAACCCAAGAACCGAAATAGAGCCACGAAGACACGAAGAACACGAAACGGAGAAGCAGCAACCGTGCGGCCTGGAAGAGAACTTGAA
>JAUWNN010000008.1 GCA_030612625.1 Caldifarciminota bacterium | reverse complement strand
GAAACTCAGTAGCAGGCATGTACACCTGAGGAAACATCGTCCAGAAAACGACGATCTTGTACCTTTGTAGTCCAGAGAAGTTCAAAGTCCAAGAAGTAAGGTCAAATGGCAAACAATGGCCGGGTCGCATCCTCACTTCATATCTCCGGCGTCTGGAGGACGGGTGAGGGTCGGACTCAATCAAGTTTTTGGATACAGCGCTGTGCGTTTCTCTGTGTTGACCCGGCCTTGCTGTTATCTGGATGGCGAACCCAAGAACCGAAATAGAGCCACGAAGACAGGAAACGGCTGAACCGCAGATTACGCAGATTGCACAGATAGGGTACGGAAAGGAATCTGCGTTCATCGGTATTCATCTGCGGTTACTTCTGTTTCGTGGCTTTCGTGGTCAATCCTATATCGGTTTTCGGGGCGAAGGAAGGGCTTGACCAGGGCCGGTTCAGTTCTTATGATAACCTAGTTGAGGTTACATCCGGCAGGATAGTTCCGAGCAAATCTCTTACTAAGGAGGCTGAGATGAAGTTCAGTATTTCGCTTGTCGCCATGCTGACGACTTTGCTGGCCGGAGCAGGGCTGGCCCGGCCTGTTTCCCAGACAGAAGCTATGACAGTAGCGGGAAGCTTCGTGTCCGCAATCTACGGTGAGAACAAGGCCGGCAGTTGCTGGCCTTATGAGGACCTGAAAGCCAGGCCCGGGGTTTTTGTGTGCGAGCGACTGCTTAAGGATGGTTCAAGCGTGACCCTGATTACTGGTGCCAATACTTCTATGCCGCCGGTACTTTTGTATTACCGGGGCCGGCCCCTGGACATCACAAGTGCGGACCGGACAAAGAAGGTTGCTGAGGATGCGCTTGGTTCAGATGGTGTGGTGCAGATAGCTTCGGTCTATTACTCGCCCCTTGATTTCTGGTTTGAGTACCAGGCCGGAGAAGAACGGGTGATGGTTTCACCCGGGAACTTCAGGGTTTATGAACCGGAGCTGGTCAGGGATGCAGAACCGATTGGCTATTCGGATGAGCTCAGTGCTGAGTTCGAGGAGCATTGGCGGAATTACCTGTCAGGCCAGATTCCTTTTGAGCTGGACGGCCAGTACTGGATTCCGGGCGTATCGGACTGGGACTGGCATTATGGATGCGCACCGACCGCAGCAGCCAATGTGCTGACTTATTGGGACGATAACGGGTACGACCTGCTGGTGGATTCAGTGCGTCTCCTTGTTCCAGATCCGATTGAGGGCGATGTCGATGACGTGCCCAATGTCACTAAGCAGTTGGCCATCGAGATGAACACCGATACGCTGGTCACCGGCGGCACAAAGGTGGATAGTGTTGTTCCTGGAATACTGGCGGTTTGTAATGACCCGGCCTGGGAGAACAACTACAGTTTCAACAGCTATTTGGTCTGGGACGACCCAGTCCTTTTGATAAGCGAAATCAATAATGACCGGCCCGGGGTTTTGGGCCTGTTAGGCCATCCTTATTACCATGACCACGCGGTCACTTATTGTGGCTGGGGGCCACCCAACGAAGACTGGATAATGATTCACGATGAGTGGGACAGCACGCCGATTGACACAGTGATATACTATTACTATTCCGGTGGGCCGCGTGGCATTATTCCGGTGATTCCGGGTGGGGTCACATACCCTGATGTTGCGGTGACCTCGATTGCCCAGCCCGATATTGCGATTCCCCCTGGTGTCATAACTCCGCAGGCTTATGTCGCCAATTACGGTAACTCCACTGACCCCTGCTCGGTATTCTACCGGATTGAGCGGCCGGGCGGCGGATTCTATGAGAACTTCGACGACGGAGTTTTCCCGCCAGTCGGGTGGCAGGTAGAGAACCCTGATGGTGGTTTGTTTGAATGGATTCGGGGTGACGCACACCCTTATACTGCGCCGTATTATGCTACCTGCCTGCGCGAGGCTTCACTCCTGGCAAACGATGACTGGCTGATATCTCCCAAGGTAAGGGTCAGAGAGAAAGACACGCTCTACTTCTGGTTCCGTTCCCTGAGCACAGATATGGAGTCCATTGAGGTCTGGGTTTCCTATACTGACGCTTCGCCCACTTCATTTATTGACGTTATTCAGGCCTTCGACTTCAACAACACCAGCTACCTTCTGGGCCGTGCCAGTTTCCATACCATCGGCGATACCATGGTACATATCGGTATCCGGTACGGAATGCGTGCCCTGCTGCCGTATGGCACCGGCATCTGCATCGACGATATTCAGTTGAGGACGGCGTATTATGCCGAGTCAACCAAGGTAACGGTTGCCCCGGGCAATAGCGAGCTGGTTTCCTTTTTCCCTTGGGATGCAAAGGAAGGGCATTATGTTGCCCGGTGCAGCGTATACCAGGCCGGCGATGTGAACCCGAGCAACGATGTCAAAACCAGGGATTTCCTTGTTACCCCCACCCTGATTCCACCGAGCGACTGGACCGAAATGAGACCGATACCGCTCGGGCCAAGCGATAAGCCGGTAAGACGCGGAGGCAGTCTGACCTATATGGAGGACAACGGTCTGATTTATGCCTTAAAAGGCTACAAGACTGGTGACTTCTATTCTTATAACCCGGTATCGAACATCTGGGCTACATTACTGCCGGTGCCGACGGGCCCTTCAGGCAGACTGCCCCGCAAAGGCGCGCGGCTGGCAGCGGACGGAAACCGGTATATCTACGCGACCAAAGGGAACAATACCCCTGAGTTCTGGCGCTATGATACTGACAGCATTGCCTGGAGACAGATGGACGACGTGCCGCTCGGGCTGAGCCGGAAAAAGGTGAAGGGCGGCACTGATATGGAGCACGTGTTTAAGGCCGGCTTCGGGTACATCTACCTTTTGAAGGGGTACAAGTCGGAATTCTACCGGTTTGATATTGCGGCTGACTCGTGGTTTGTGCTGCCGCACGCTCCGCCCGGTGCAGAAGCCAAGTGGAAGAAAGGGTCGTTTATCGTCTACGACCAGGATAACATAATCTATGCACACCGGGCAAAGTACTACGTCGGGGGTTATCACCAGATGTGGAGATATGATATCGCTGGTGATACCTGGCATAGGGATACCCTGGCCGGAATGCCGCTTCTTGGTATGCATGGCGGCCGGATGAGGAGCAAGAAGTCCAAGGACGGTGGTTGCGCGGCATGGTACAATAGCGAGTTCTACGCGCTCAAAGGTGGCAATACCCAGCAGTTCTTCAAGTACAATCCTGCCTCCAGCGCCTGGACCGAACTGGACACGGTGCCAAGGTACAGCCCGACCACAGATAGGAAAAGACGGGTGAAATACGGAGCCGACATTGTGAATATCGGCAACGCCTTTTATGCGCTTAAAGGCAATAAGACCCGGGAACTGTGGCGGTATGCGGTGCCCGCCTACGGCTTACCGCTCACCGCTAACCGCTCTGGAGTGATGGGCCGTGAGCTGTCGGCCGTAAGCCGTCTGCTGATTGCCCCTAATCCGCTGGCACGCGGATTCGCAACCCTGTATTATGCTCTGCCAAGACCCGGGCCGGTGAATATCAGCATCTACGATGTTGCCGGCCGGTCGGTTGAGTGCGTCAGGGTGACATCCTGCGCAGCGCAAGGGTGTCACCCCATGGACCTGCGCAGTCTGAGTTCGGGTGTGTATCTGGTGCGGCTTGAGGCGAACGGGTTTGTGGCAACCCGGAAGCTTGTGGTGCAGCGCTAGGGTTAGGTGAGGGTGACACCCTTGCGCTGCGCAGGGTGTCACCCTTAAGGCCAGAGCAGACTCTCAAGAACCGAAATAGAGCCACGAAGACACGAAGAACACGAAACGGAGAAGCAGCATAGAAAAAGGGTTCTAAGGTTTCAGGGTTCTAGACTTGAACCCTTGAATCCTCTCCTGTTCATCTTTCGTGGCTTTCGTGGCCAATCTATCGGTTTTCGGAAGACTTGACAAGACTGGCAAACAGGGTGCATCCTGATATAATAATGAATGCCGAATGTCGAATGTCAGTTCTTAGACACTCGGAACTCGAAATTCGCAATTCGTACTTCCTTTGAAAGGAGGAAATTATGACCTGTTACCGAGTTTTAGGTCTAGCCGTGGTTTCCGCGCTCGTATTCCTGGCGGTCATGCCGGCCGAAGGCCAGATTTTACCCGCAATGATTTATGGCGACAGTCTGCAGGAGCAGGCAACGGCCCTGGTTGAGGGTGTTGACCCGGGTTACTGCCTGGCCGGATGGACGCGCAGCTACAGCCCATCCGGGGTTTCCGATGTGCTGGTAATCAAGACCGACCCGGCCGGAGTTCCGATGTGGGCCAGGGTTACGGTGGGTGAAAATGACGATGAGGCGTATTCGATGGTGCGAACCCATGATGGGTGTTATGCGATTACCGGCTGGACCAGAAGTTACGGGCCGGGCATTCCCAATAAGAACATCTTTGTCATGAAGCTGGATGTGGTCGGAAATCCGCTTTGGGCGCGGGTCTACGGCTGGGAAAATGACGATGAGGCGTACTCGATAGTCGAAACGATGGACAACGGCTATGTAGTAACCGGATTCACTCACAACTTCGGGCCGGGGCCGTATCCCAATATCCTGGTCCTGAAGCTTGACCCGCAAGGGATGTTCCAGTGGGCTCGGGCTTACTGGATGTCTCCAAACCATGACCAGGACGAGGGGTATGCGATTATCCAGACTCCTGACACCGGGTATGCGATTGTGGGTCGAGCCAAGATTCTGGGCCCGACCTTTTTTGACCCGTTCGTGTTGAAGCTTGACCAGCGGGGCAGTATTCAATGGGTCAGGGCAGTGCCGGGCGAGATTGGTAATGACGAGGGGTACTCGGTCGCTCTGGACCTGCAGGGCAATATCCTGGCCGGTGGTTTCACCCGCTCTTGGGGCACCAACCCGGGCAACATGGCCGACATGTTTGTTGCCCAGTTCAGCCTGGGCGGAGCTCCATTCTGGTCCTGGACTTATGGCTGGCCAGCAGGCGATGAGGCGGTTCTGGATGACCGGTCTCTGGTCTGGACTATGGACGGTGGCTCGGCGGTCTGCGGACCTACTACGAGCGTGGGTCCGGGGATACCTAATCCGAATTTCCTGATACTGAAGCTTGACCCGGGTGGGATGGTGCTGTGGGCGCGCTCCCATCCCAGCCCTCATGACCCGGGTCTGCTTTCTGATGTGCCTCTGCCGATGATTCAGGAGCAGAACCAGGCTTTTGCAATCGCGGGCTGGACAAACAGCTTTCCGCATCTGGGTGGGACCGACGACTTTCATCTACTGACCCTTGACCCTATGGGTAACCGGCCGGTATGTGTTGAGCCGCAGGAGCCGGTGCTCGATTCCCTGCCCTGGATTGAATGGGAGATGGCAGACACGATGTTCTACCTGGAGATTGATTCGATGTTCCTGGAGCCGGTTGAGGTGAGATATGCGCCGATTTGCACCATCCCTACCGGGACAAACGAGGATGCGCATCTGCCCAAGGTGCAGGGCCGGCTGCTGGATTTGCGGGTTCTGGGTGACCGGATTGAGCTTGCACTGGCAATGGAAGTGGATGTGGAAGTAAAGGTCTTTGCTGTGGACGGCAGGTTGAGGGCATTGCTTGCGCATAAGCGGTTCAAACCAGGCAGGCATCAATTGGCGCTGCCCGCAGGAATGGCGGTCGGAGTATACCTGGTGCAGGCCTCAGCCGCAGGAAGGAGCGTTTCAGCAAAGGTGGTACGGTTCTAGGAACACAGTTTTAGACCGCCAAGAGACGAACCGCGAAGGTGCAAAGGGCATGGAGAAGGACAGAAGGCAAAATGCAAAGTGCAAATTGCAAAGGGCAAAACCGCAGAGAGAAGTCATTGCGAAGGAGCGAGGCGACTGCGGCAATCTTCCGTTGTCCTTCATTCGGCACGCGAAACTCGGCATTCGGAATTCGATTAACCGCCGAGGACGCCAAGAGAATGCAATACGCTTCACGCTTCACGCTCAACGCCTCACGGTCATGCATCCAGCGTCAAGCGTTGAGCGTTATGCGTCAAGCGGATTGACTTTGGGTTCTTTGTAGCTATTCTCTGGGCGTTGGTGAGGGTGACACCCTTGCGCTGCGCAGGGTGTCATCCTTGAAGCCCGAAATATCAGACTGTATCAGGAGGAATGATGGTTCAGAAGTTCTATAACGAACCGTATCTTGACTTTTCGTGTGAAGAAAACCTGGAAGGAATGCGCCAGGCGTTTGCCAAGCTCAAAGCCGAGGCCGAGAAGGAACACCAGTTGATAATCGGCGGCAAGCCGGTCAAGGCAAAGGAGAAGTTCGTTTCGATAAATCCGTCCAGCAGGGAGCCGGTCGGCACTTTCCAGAAGGCAAGTAACAAAGAGGCGGAGCGGGCGATGGATGCCGCGCTCAAGGCATTTGAAGCCTGGAAGAACGTGCCGGCCATCGAACGGGCCTCAGTCTTTTTCCGGGCCGCAAGAATCATGCGGGACCGGAGGTTTCTGTTTGATGCTGCAATGGTGCTTGAGGAAGGCAAGAGATGGATTGAGGCGGATGGAGATTTTGCCGAGGCGATTGATTTCCTTGAGTTCTATGGCCGGGAAGCGATTCGCTATGAGCAGCCGGTGGGTGTGACTCCGTATCCGGGCGAGTTGAACGAAGTACGCTACATTCCGCTTGGTGTCGGGGTTGTGATTCCGCCCTGGAACTTCCCGTGCGCGATAATGGCCGGAATGACGACCGCGGCCGCAGTTGCCGGCAATACGGTAATTCTCAAGCCGGCAACCGACGCGCCGCTCGTCGCGACAATGTTTGTTGAAGTACTTGAGGAAGCCGGTCTGCCGGCCGGTGTGGTCAATCTTCTGACCGGGCCGGGCAGCGTTGTCGGCGACTACCTGGTTGAGCATCCGAAGACCAGGTTTGTATCGTTTACCGGGTCCAAAGAAGTCGGTTTGGGGATTACTGAGAAGGCCGCGAAAATAAGCCCGGGCCAGAAATGGATAAAGCGGGTTGTGACCGAGATGGGCGGCAAGGACTGCATTGTTGTTGATTCTGAGGCCGACCTGAAGCAGGCGGTTGAAGGAGTTGCTGTTTCGGCATACGGATACCAGGGGCAGAAATGCTCAGCCTGCTCACGGGCGATTGTCGACAGGAAAGTCTATGATGAGTTCCTGGATATGCTTGTGGCCCGGGCCAAGGAAATCAAGGTCGGGCCGGTCGAAGACCCGGACAACTGGATGGGCCCGGTTATCAACGAGCGGGCGTTTGAGATGATTATGGGGTATATCGAGGTCGGCAAGAAGGAAGGCCGGCTGGTCCTGGGCGGCAAGAAGGCTGCGGGCAAGGGCTTTTTCATCAAGCCGACCATTTTCGCCGAGGTGAGGCGTAATTCCCGCATCGCTCAGGAGGAGATTTTCGGACCGGTGCTTGCGGTCATCAAGGCGCGCAACTTTACTGACGGACTGGCGATTGCCAATGGAACTGAATACGGCCTGACCGGTGCGCTTTATACCCGGAACCGGGAGAAAATAGTTCGTGCAAAGCGCGAGTTCCACGTCGGGAATCTGTACTTCAACCGGAAGTGCACCGGTGCCCTGGTTGATGTCCAGCCTTTCGGCGGGTTCAACATGTCCGGAACCGATTCCAAGGCCGGGGGCCGGGATTATCTTCTGCTTTTTCTCCAGGCGAAATCAATGGCCGAGAAATTTTGAGCCGCCAAGCACGCCAAGAGTACAGAGGAAAACCAATGGCAGGGGAAAGAAAACGGCTAATAATCATCGGTGCGGCCGGAATGGACTACCATGTTTTTAACACGTGTTTCCGCGACCGGCCGGAATACGAAGTTGTCGGCTTCACTATGGCTTCAGCCCAGAACCTTGGTACGGTCGGCAAGCTGCGCCGGTATCCGAAAGTCCTTGCCGGCAAGCTTTATCCCGAAGGGATTCCTACCTACAAGGAGTCAGAGCTTACCGACCTGGTGAAGCGGCTCAGTGTGGACGAAGTCGTCTTCGCCTATTCAGATGCTCCTTATCAGTATGTGATGGGAGTGGCAGCAATCGCTCTGGCTGCCGGTGCTAACTTTCGGTTGATTTCACCCAGGTTCGTTCAGCTCAAGTCGAACAAGCCGGTGTTTGCGGTGTGCGCGGTCAGGACCGGCTGCGGGAAGTCCCAGACTTCGCGGCGAGTGTACCGGATTCTGAAAGAAAAGGGACTCAAGGTTGTTGCGGTGCGTGAGCCGATGCCATATGGGGAGCTTGCCGAAGAAATCTGGCAGCGTTTTGCCAGCTACGAAGAACTGGATAAGGCCGGAGCCACAATTGAGGAGCGCGAAGAGTACGAGCCTTATATCGAAAACGGGATGGTTATTTATGCGGGTGCGGATTATGCGGAAATACTGAAGCATGCCGAGGCCGAAGCTGATGTCATTGTCTGGGATGGCGGCAACAATGAGGTTTCTTTCTTCAAGCCCGACTGTCTGATTGTGCTGACCGACCCGTTGCGGCCCGGACACGGAATATGCTTTCATCCGGGCGAAGTGAATCTGAGGCGGGCTGATGTGGTGGTTATCAATAAAGAGGATTCGGCCACAGAGGAACAGATAGCAAAAGTGAAGGAGACGGTGCGCGGGGCAAATCCCAATGCAGTTGTCGTTGATGCTGATTCGCCGCTGTCCGTAGCTGACCCGGACGCAATCAAAGGCAAGCGGGTGCTGGTGGTTGAGGATGGGCCGACTGTTACTCATGGCGGGATGCCGTATGGCGCGGGTTGGCTTGCAGCTAAACGGTTCGGCGCGGCAGAGATTGTTGACCCGAAGCCGTATGCACGCGGCTCACTTGCCCGTGAACTGGAGCGCAATTCCCATCTGGAGCGGGTGCTGCCGGCGATGGGTTACAACAAGGAGCAACTCGCCGAACTCGAGGATGCAATCAACCGGGCCGACTGCGACCTTGTACTCAGCGGCACGCCGATTGACCTGGCGCGACTTGTTAAAGCGAACAAGCCGATTGTCCGGGTGAAGTACTATCTTCAGGAGACAAGCAAGCCCGACCTGGATGACATCATAACTGAACGGCTGACAAAGCTGGGAGTCATTAAACAGTAGTTGACCGAAAACCCTTCCCGGCGCTGGCGTGTTTCTGTTTCAATTCTGTCCTGGCTTTTGATGATTCAAGCCGCGCTGGGTATCATAGTCGGACTCTTGAGCCTGATGACCTTACCCGGTCTTGAGCCGGCAGGATTTTCCGAGCAACTGGCACCGATACTGGACCAAGCCGGTTCAGTGGTTCTAGCCGAGGTGATGGGACAAACGACGCTGGTTACCAGGGTATCGATAGTCGCCAACCTGTTGTTACTCGTTGGTTCAATCGGCCTGCTATTGCGCAAGAAATGGGGCTGGTTCACCGTTGTGCTGGTGCACCTTGCCGGGGTCTTGGTCAGCTTCATCTGGGTAATGCCGGTGCTGCGCCAGGTTCTTGGTCTCTTGGACCCGAGCCGCGCCGGGCTCTTGAGTTTTGTTATTACCGCATTACTGACCGTAGTGCCGGGAGTGATTATTGCTTTTCTGATGCTGAAACCTGTGGTCAGCCAGTACCAGAGGATTAAGCACACATAGGTTTGCATGTGGAGTGCAGTGTCATCCGATTGTGCATTGACCCCACTTCCTCTGGCCGGAATCGGATTAGACGAGTTAGTCATATTTCAGACGCTCTAAGAATCCGCCTAACCCCTTGACCCCTCGAATCCTGGAATCTTTTTCTCAAAACACCCTCCCCCGCCCCCTAAGTGGTTTTCATCGTCTGTTCAGTTGTGGGTTTGCACTCAGGTCTAAGACCCGGTTTGGCCGAAAGTCCAGAACCGAGTTTTGTGGTTGGAACGGCTCCTGGTTCAAACCCAGGCACTATTGTCGGTTAATCCGGGAGTTCACCTGGCGGCTGAATCGCAAGCTCAGTCCTAAACTGTGTCGGCAGGTTCCTTGGAGGAATCCCCGGCAGAATCCTTGCTGGGTTCCAGCCTGATTGCATTGCAGGTTTGCAAGGAAGTCTGCACCGAAGCCCTACTCCTGTTTGGCTTGAAAGAACGGCCGGATTGACGAGCCTGGAACCGGCTGGAAAACAGCCTTCTTGACTTTGCTTTCCTTTTGGGCATATTGACCGGGTAATGGTGAAACTGCCTAAGCACGAGTACCAGACTTTCGCTGCTGTCAGGCCCGGGCCCCGGTCAGTTGAAAAAGTGGCTCAGCAAGTTGAACTAGACCAGTCACTGGTCATGGCTGCCGCCCAAGCCTTGTCACAGCGTGGTTGGGTATTGATTGAAGAGCGACCTGAGGATGTGTTCAGTATCACAGAGGCAGGCAGGAACATCGAAGCCGAGGGACTTTGGCCCGAGGAGTTTGCCTTCGCCAAGATAAGGGCGAGAGGCGGTAGGATAAGCCTGCAAGAGTTACCCAAGCTATTGGGCAAGGATGACGTTCGGTCCGAAGTGAAGTGGTTGATGCGGAGGGGGTGGTGTTACAAAGAAGGTGATACGTTAGTTGCGACCGACAAGGGGAATACAGAAGAGGGGGCTGGAGGACTGAATCCGGACAAGGAATTCATAGGGGCGCTGAGTACCTCAGAACCGGGCGCGAGATGGACGACCCGAGGGGAACTCCCCGGAAGTGTTGCTGTCGATGCTGCCCTAGGGCTGCTCAAGGGACGAGGAGAACTCTTCAAAAGGAAGCACCGGGTGACTCGAATTCTTTCTTTGACCGAGTCCGGCAGGCAACTTTGGACGGAAAGACAGGTTCAACAAGCCCGGGAAGTTACTCAACTCACGTCTGAGCTGATTGTGTCAGGTAAGTGGCGGGACGTAACATTCAAGCGCTATGACCCGAACCTTGAAGCGGCACCGCGCTATCCGGGCAAGATTCATCCGCTGCAGCGGGTGATTCAGGAAACGCGCCGGGCATTGCTGGAGATGGGATTTGAGGAAGTTGGTTCACCGGTTGTCGAGACCGCATTCTGGAATTTCGACGCGCTGTTTCAGCCCCAGGACCATCCGGCCCGCGAGATGCAGGACACGTTCTACATGACAAGTCCTGAGCGCGGCCGGCTACCTGATGATAAACTGGTTAAACTGGTAGCAGACACTCATGAGGACGGTGGCGATACCGGCTCAACCGGCTGGCGGTACAAATGGAAGAAAGAGCTGGCCGAGCGGCTGGTGCTGCGAACCCATACAACCGCCACGACAATCAGGGCACTGGCACAGGACCCCAATCCGCCGCGCAAGGTGTTCTCCATCGGGAAGACCTTCCGCCGCGAGAACGTTGATGCGACCCATTTGCCTGAGTTCATCCAGATTGACGGAATCATCATCGATGAGCAGGCCAACCTGGCTACCCTTCTGGGAACTCTGGCAGAGTTCTACCTGAAGATGGGTGCCGAGGAGGTCAGGTTCCGGCCATCATTTTTCCCTTATACTGAGCCAAGTGTTGAGGTTTTCGCCCGAATGGGCCGGCTCGGCTGGGTTGAGATGTGTGGCGCCGGGATTTTCAGACCCGAGGTGACCAGGCCAATGGGTTGCACTGTACCGGTGCTTGCCTGGGGTGGGGGACTTGAGCGCATCGCGATGATGAGATTCGGCCTGGATGATATACGCAAGCTTTACTGGTGTGACATCGACTGGTTGAAGGAGGCCAAGCTGTGCCGCTAGTTGGTATTCCGGTTGAAAGACTCAAGAAGCTCGTCGGCCAGGAACTCGACCGAAACGAACTGCGTCAGGCGCTTGAGCAACTGGGTAATGATGTTGAGGGTTACGCGAAAGTTATTCGCTACCGCTGCGACCGATGCGGACATATTACTGAAGTGCTGGAGCATGAGGATTTCAATAACACCTGTGCGGGATGTGGTTCTGCCGACCTTGTGACTGTGGGCACGAGCGATGTAGTGAGAATTGACCTTCTGCCGGTCCGGCCCGACATGTTCGACGTGGCCGGACTTGCCCGGGCCCTGCGCGGTTACCTTGGTATCGAAACCGGCCTGCCGAAATACAGGCTTGGCAAGTCCGGGTTCAAGGTAAAGGTGAAGAAGGGACTTGAGGATGTCAGACCATTCATCGTTGCCGCAGTTGTGCGGGGAGTGAATCTAGACGAAGAAACGGTCAAAGTCGTAATGAAGATGCAGGAGAACCTGCACTGGGCAATGGGTCGGGACCGGCGCAGGGCATCAATTGGTGTCTATGACCTGGCTACGGTGGAACCGGGGTTTGAGTACCGGCCGGTTGAGCCTGAGGAACTGAGGTTCGTGCCTCTAGGCGGGCTGCCTGAAGACCCCAAAGCTTTATTGACACCGAAGGGCATACTCGAGCAGCACCCCAAGGGCAAGGCATATGCCCACCTGCTTGAAGGTATGAAGGTTTACCCACTGCTTGCTGATTCGGGCGGCAGGGTGCTTTCAATGCCGCCGATTATCAACAGCGAGCAGACCAGAGTAACTCAATCTACAAGGGATTTCTTCATCGACGTGACCGGCCCGGACAGGAATGCCATTACCAAGAGCCTGAATGTGCTGGTTACATCTCTGGCTGAGCTGGGCGGAAGGCTTGAGACGGTACAGGTAACCTATCCGGATGGAACAGAAATGGTGACACCGGACTTGACCCCGACTGACGCTATCCTTAACCCTGATACTGCGACCAAGGTTCTGGGATTTGACATACGGGCCGAGGAAATGACGAAGTTGCTTGAGAAGATGCGCTACGGCGCGAAGGCGGATGGCGGCCGCCTGCAAGTGCAGGTTCCGGCCTTTCGCTCGGATATCATGCACGAGTACGACATCATTGAGGACATTGCCATCGGGTACGGGTATCACAACATCCGGCCCAGGCTGGTGCCGACAATGACAGTAAGCAGGCCTCAGCCGGTTGAGGAATTGTCCGAAATGGTGCGCAGGTTGATGACCGGATTCGGGTTTCTCGAAGTGATGACTTTAGTCTTGAGTAACCCGAGTGAGCAGTTTGAGTTTCTCAGACTTGCGGAGCCTGAGCATCCTGAGATAGAGAATCCGGCCAGTATCGAGCAGACGATGCCGCGGCACAACCTGCTTACCGGACTGTTGAGCACCTTGAGGAAGAATTCAACCAGGGAGATGCCTCAGAGCATCTTCGAGGTCGGCGACTGCTTCGGACTGGACAAGGACGCTGAGACCGGGGTCAGTGTGAGCCGGAGACTGGCAGCGGGCAAGGCAGGGCCAAAGGCCGGATTTGCCGACGGCCGGGCTCTGACAACAGCGCTTGCCCGTGAGTTGGATGCCGGCCTCCGCTTTGATTCAGTTGAGCATCCGTCATTCATTCCGGGCCGATGCACCAGAGTTTTCTGCCAAAGGAATGGCAAAGAGTTCGAATGGGGCATTCTGGGCGAAGTGCATCCCGAAGTGCTGGAGAATTTCAATATCAGCCAGCCGGTTGTTATGCTCGAGCTGAATCTGGATTCTCTTATCTAGAGCAATGGCAAAGTGTCCTTATTGTGGTGAACCTGTCAGGCGAGGCCAGGACCGCTGCTTTGCCTGCGGCCACCGGTTCGGTGAAGGGATTGTCAGAAGGCGCAAGAAACCGGCGAACCCGGTGGTTTTTATCGCTGCCGGCGCCGGTCTCCTGGTGGGGATTGTCGGACTACTCATCCTGTTGCCCAAACAGGGGCAGGTGACAAAGGTCAAGACTGAGAAAGCGGAACTTGGGCGAGTTCGGGATTCGGTGCGCAAGGCGAATATCGAGCAGCGCACCGCTTCCAGAAGCGACAGGCAGATTGACCGGCTCAACCGGGAGATGGATGACCTTGAGTTCAGGTTCGAACGGGTACATAACCAGACTGCGGGCGATAAGCCGACCCCTGAGCAGCAGCGGCTTGCCGGCCGAATCAAGTCTGAGACGAGTCGGTTGCGGTCAATGATTGCCAGGATGACGGGCGCAACCGAGGAGGAGCGCGACCAAATGGCCGATTCGGTGCGGGTAGGTGAACGTCGGGTGCGGGCACTAATTTCCGACTTCGGCCGGGCCCCGAAGAACCGTTGATGCCATACGCTCCATACCTGAGGCACCCTGCGTTAGGGGCATGGCGTCCTATCCAACAAAAGGGACGAGATGATTCATAAGACTATTGTTGTCGTGGCTGCATTGCTGGTCTTTGTGGCTGGTTGCGGGACCGTGGCCACGACAAGGCCGATGCGAAAGGGCGAATCGTCTCTGGCTTTGTCGGTCGGCCGCGGACAGACAGCAGTCAGCGTATGGCTACTGTTCCCAGTGCAGGTGCAGTGCGTCTGACGGGTTGGTGACGGTCTTCTCCTGGACCGTATCGCCATCCACAATCAGCCGGCCGGTCATAGTGCCGGGCTGGTCTATTTTCTGGAAATAGGCGGAGATGTTGTCGATTTTATTGCGCCTGAGAGACACGGTCCAACTGGCCGGGATGGTGCCTTCGACCGAATCGAGTCCACCGAAGGTGGTGACATACCAGCCGTTGAACTCGATTCCCGCATCGCCGGTCAGTTCTATGATGACCTCATAATTGCCCAGCACATTGCAGGCCGGGAGCAGAAACATCAGACCGATAAGACCAACTGCGAGTATTTTCATTATTTCTCCTTTGAGGTCAGGATAGTCAATTGTGGTTGACAGTCAATCATGGCTGCCACTCAGATACCGCCGGGTGGTTGTTTCTCCAGGCGCGTCTTCCTGAGCCGGGTCAGGGCTTCGGTGTAGCGCTCGTTGTCTCTGGCCCGGTTATCGAGCCGGCCGCATACGGCCTGGCGGGTTCGCCGGCTATCGGCAGCGACGGTTCAGTTTACTTCTGCAAGAACAACGGATACCTCTACGTCGCGTCCGGGACCAGCGGGCTATGTGACTCGGGTTGGCCGATGTACCAGCACGATGCCAGGCATACGGGTCGGGCCGCAGCGCGGTAACCGGGTGCGCTGAGCCTGAGCTGGTTTCCTTTGGTCGCCCTGTTTCAGCGCGTCGCCGGTCCTATTCCGGATTCCAGGCCATATGGAACGCGGGCTTGTTCGCCGCGGTCGTGTCCGCGTCCACGGTGTCGCCATCCGCGATCAGCCGGCCGATCATCGTGCCTGTGGCCAGGCTGTCGATGAGAAAGCCACCGGAGATTGCGTCCCCGGCGTTGCGCTTGACCACAACGGTCCAGGTTGCCGGAGTTGTCCCATTGGCCGGGGTCGAATCAGGGCCGGTGTATGCGGTTATGAACCAGCCGGTGAACGCGATTCCGGAGTCACCCGCGATTTCAACGGTCACCTGGTAGTCCTCCAGGTTCTCGCAGGCGAAGAACGGAAGCGTTAGAACCAGGAAGCAGAGAGCCAGTACTTTCATCGTTCCTCCTTTGCGGTCAATACAGTATGCATTTCCAACAGGCCGAGTGCGGCACGAACCCCGCGGGCAAGGTACAGTTCCCGTCCCGGTCACACACGACGTTTGCTGCCAGTTTTGCTTTCCGGCCACGAATGGTCCTAATTCCCGGCGAGCCCGGTATTGGCGAGATTGCGCTGGTGCTTGGGCCACGGCCCGGCATCCAGCGAGCCGCTGCCTTCGATGGCGTAGAGAACCCAGGAGTGGGAGCCGATGTAGACCGTGCCGTCGGATGCGATGGCGGCTCCGGCCGTGACTGTGCCGATTTCGTATTGCTTGAGCATCTCGCCGTCCCCGGTCGCGAACACGTAGAACCAGCCGTCGAACGAGCCGATGTAGAGCTTGTTGTCCGAGCTGACCGCGGGAGTGGCCCGGATTTCGCCTCCGGTTTTGTAGCTCCAGGCCAGCGTGCCGTCGGACTCCAGAGCGTACACCGAGGAATCGGTGCAGCCGAAGTAGACACGGCCGGCTGCGTCGAGTACGGGCGAGCCGTAGACCGCCCCGGCCGTCCGGAAGGTCCAGGCTTCAGTGCCGTCGGAATTCAGGCAGTAGAGGGTGGAGTCGAACGAGCCGATGTAGACCCGGTCCTGGCTGCCGAGCGCGGGGGAAGAGTAGATGCGGTCTCCGGTTTCGAAATCCCAGGCGAGCGAGCCGTCGGGGTTCAGGGCGTACACCTTCGAATCGGTGGCGCCGAAGTAGATGGTGCCGTTGGTGCCGATTGCGGGCGAGGAGTAGATGGCGTTGCCGGCCTCGTACGTCCACTTGGCGGTGCCGTCCGGGTTCCGGGCGTAGAGCCGGCTGTCCCCGGCGCCGAAATAGATAGTGCCGTCGCTGCCCACCGCGGGTGAGCTGCCCATGTTCCGCCCGGTGTTTACAAACCAGCCCAGCGAGCCGTCGGGATTGAACTGGCGCAGGTAGCCGCTCGTGGATGCGGCGTAGATGTTGCCGTCCGGGCCGACGGTCGGCGGGCACTCAAATCCAAGGCCGTCGCGGGTCCGCCACTTCAGTGTGCTGTCCGGGTCGAGGGCTGCGAGCACTCCGGATTTGTCGCCGACGTAGATTGTGCCGTCCGAACCGATGGCAACGCAGGCCGCACAACCCCCTTCCAGGTCTACTTGCCAGAGTATGTCACCGGTCCCGGTGTCCGTCTTCTTGCAGTTCAAGAGAACCGTCGAGCCAAGCAGAAGAGCAAGGGCGCAGGCGAAAAACAGGGCTTTCTTCATTGGGTCTCCTTTAGGTCAGGATACCCGGCCGCGATGGCCAGTCAATGCCGTCCGTATCCCCGGAAACCGACACAGGAATCTCAACACAAGGACGGAAGAGAAAACCAACCGCCAAGGCCGCCAAGTACGCCAAGGTTGAGAATCGGAACGGAACGGAGAAATATGACGGCGCAAGATAAGGAGTCAAGAGTTCGAGACATGATTCCGTGTGTCGGGCCGGCCCTTCTCTTGAACCCTGGACCCCTTGAACCCATTCTCTACCAGTCCCGCTTGCCGGTCACGAAAGCTTTCATTCCTTTGCGTTTGAGCCGGCGCAGGTTCTTGATATGCGCGTCACCGTGAACCGGTTTGAGGAAATCAAGCTTGCTGCAGGTCTCGAAATCCTCACATTCCCAGCAGCCCGGAATGTTTTTCTTTTTGCAGCAGGCCCTCATCTTGCAGAATGGCGGCCCACCACCTTCGTAGCAGGCATGACGGCACCGGAGCCGGACCATCGCGCCCAGGGTTTCATAGCACTGCTCATAATCGGCGAGCGGTTTGAGGAACATCGACAGACCTTTTGCCTGCCTGCTGAATTTCTCTTCGCGCAGCTTCTTGCGCAGGTCCCGGGCCATATCTGCGATTTCGCCTTTGCGCAGGATGCAGTCACCGCAGTAGAGCCCGCACGGGGCGATGAGCTTGACGTTCTTCTCGACTCCGGTTTTCTTCTTCATGGTTCCTTTCCTATGGTTTGAATCCCCAGATGCACCAGAACTGGCCGGAACCCGTGAACGCCGCGGTGCCCGCCGCTATCGCCTTGTGGAATTACCTGCGTCGTTTTCCAGCCAATCGGCGGTACTTGCTTATTGTTTTCTCGTCCGCTCCGCCGGTCCGCATCTGTTTGATAACATCCTTGTTGATGTCGGAGCCGGGCTTGTGTTCCTTAATTCGCTCCCTGGTGTTTCTATAAACCGTTTTCTGGGCCGGGGACCGGTACGGTGAAGCAATCCAGTGTACCCGTTCGTTGGAACGCACGTCCACGTTCTTCAGCCCACGTTGCTCCCTCCAGCCTGGCACATAGCAGCCAACTTGGTAGTCGCCTTGGCCCAGTTTCTTCCTGCCAGCTATCATGCGAAATACCACTTCATAGTTGAAGAGTTTCTCTCTGATTGTTGGCTTATGAAAGTTGTTCCAGCCAACGCTGTCGCCACCGCCGATAGCGTTGTCGAATACTGCGATGCAACCGCGGGACTTCGTGACCCGGATAAGCTCGTCGAGCGCCTTTTCCGGTTCGGCCAGGTGACAGAACACGACGTGCGCAACCGAGACGTCGAACGTGTTCTTCTTGAACGGCATATCATATACGTCACCGACGGCGAATCGGGCCACGTGTCCGAGCCCCTGTCTCGTTGCCAGCCGCTTGGCGGTCGCAAGCAGTTTCTTTTCCCGGTCCAGCCCGACCAGTTCTGCGCCCAGCATGCAATAAGGGCCAAAGGTGCGCAGTATGTAGCCGTATCCAGATCCGGCATCAAGTAGTTTCATTCCGGGCTTCAACCGGAAATGCTTAGCAAAGCTCTCAATCTGTTCTGAAGTCCAGATGTCACGGCGCTGGCGAATCAGAATTTCCCGCCGAGTCTTCGGGTCCTGGTAACCAATCGGGTGTTTCTTCTTGCGACCTGCTATTGTCTTCAGCCTTTCGGTTCCGCCCTTAACAAGTGAGGATGATTCGTGTTCAGCCAGTCCAATACTCGCTGCCGGACTTTCTTTGCCAGCGCTTCAATCTCTCTGGTTTCTTGCTCTGAGACTGTGCCGGGACGCTCATAGTCGGTGATATTGCGCTTCTTGCGGAACTGGTCCAGTTGGGTAATCAACTCTGCTTCTGCACCGATAGTCAGTGCCAGGCTTTTGATTACCCGATAGTGGTGAGATTCGCGTGTCGCCCGGTAGCCGCTCGCGGCCAATGCAGCAGTTGCAGCTTGCAGGGCGGCGTTATAGGCCATGGCGAGTTTCCAGTCCGGACTCAGGCCGGGCACCCGGCAGTTCTCAAGGTCCCGGTCAACAATGGCCAGCAGGTCGGCAATTTCCCGGGAAGTGGTCTTATGTTCTATCAGCCAATCGTTAGCCAGCCAGTTCTGCAAGTCCACGTTCGTCTCCAATCAGGAAAACCTTTGGTTCTTTAATCACAGCAGTCACGAAATGATGGCTATCAATAAGCTTGTTCCGGAATTCCGCTTTCGGGTAGACGGTTGGGTTCACTTCGCGGCCGAGCACGTCTTGGGCCGGACCCAAGGCTGATACAATTTCTCCAAAAGTGACGTCACCGACGACCAGTATATCCACATCGCTGCCTTTTCTTTCTCTGCCTTGGGCGAAAGAGCCATAGACGAAGGCCACGGTTATGCGGTTGGACAACCCGGCCAGCGCGTTGCGCAGGACATCGGCCAAGCCGGCTGTTTTCACCATCAGTCGGCGCAGTTCCTCGAAAACAGGAGAGGTGCGATTTGCCTGATGATATACGCGGTTGCCTTCGCGTCTCCTGTTTACCAGTCCGGCTTCGACCAGCCGGTCAAGCTCTCGTTGCACGCTGCCCTGTCGGATTCCGGTAGCTCTGAAGATTTGCTGAAGGTAATAGGCCTGGTTGCTGTTGCAGAACAGCAGTGCCAGCACGGCTTGTTTTGTTTTGCCCCACAATGCCGAGGCAATGTTGGCTGGGCCGGTCTTTGTACCCATTCTAGGTGCAATCGTACCCAATTTGGGTGCGGTGGTCAAGTCCGGATGGAATAAGGCTCTGTGGTGCTTTCTGCCTGAATCCTGTTGACATCCGGTGTGACACCGGTATCATCGGCTGCTGGTTATGCCAGGCGAGAGCCATCCCGGCCAGCCCGGGATGGCTTTTTGCTCTGGCAGCCCGAGTAGAAGCAAAGGAGTTGCGATGGCGCAGGCAGGTATCATTGTCGGCTACCTGGCGGTTGTCTTCACAATCGGCATCCTGGCCCGGCGACGGGCGCGGCAGAGTCAGGAAGAGTTCTTCCTTGCGGGCCGAACCCTGGGACCGGTTATCCTATTGCTGACAATGGCTGCAACCAATTTCTCGGCGTTCACGGTATTCGGGTTTGCTGGGGCCGCATACCGGATTGGGTATGCATACTATCCGATTATGGGCTTTGGCACCGCTTTCATGGCGCTCAGCTTCCTGCTTATCGGTGTTCCAATCTGGCGGGCAGGTAAGCGTTTGGGCGCGGTCTCGCCGCCAGAACTTATCTGGTACCGGTTCAAGAACAGACCGTTGCGTGTTGCGTATCTAGCAGTGATGGTGGTCTTCACACTCCCCTATCTTGCCATCCAGCCGATGGGGGCCGGCTATGCCTTGCAGGGGCTTCTGGGAGTTCCCTATGTCTGGGGCGCGGTGCTGGTCACTCTGGTCGTTGTCGGTTACGTGCTTGTGGGCGGAATGCGCGGAGTGGTCTGGACTGACGCACTGCAGGGCATTCTGATGCTCGGGGCGATGGCGGTGATATTCCTTGGGTTGGCACGGGCTCTCGGCGGGTTCACTGCTGCCAACAGCCGGGTCTTTGAGGAACTGCCCGAGCTTTTCACCCGGCCGGGCGGCGGGGCCCGGTTCACGCTGGGCATCTGGTTTTCCTACATGGCTTTATGGTTCCTGTGCGACCCGATGTTTCCGCAGTTGTTCCAGCGGTTCCTTGCGGCCCGGGACAGCAGGTCGCTGAGAATGACGACCCTGTTCTACCCGCTGGTTACAGGAGTGCTCTTCTTCCTGCCGGTTGGAATCGGCGTAATGGGACGATTGGTTGTGCCGGGCCTGGAAGGCAAAGCCACAGACCAGATTCTGCCTCTGGTTGTGGGGAAACTGCTGCCGGGATGGGTTGGAGCGCTTGCGATCGGCTGCGGGCTTGCGGCCCTGATGTCCACGATGGATTCCCAGTTGTTGACTCTGGGTTCGATGTTTGTGCGCGACGTCCGACAACTCATGTCCGCACGCAGAACCAGATTCCTGAAGAAAAGACTGGTCGTGGTCCTGCTGGCTCTGGCTGGACTTGCGCTGGCAATCCGGCCCTGGTCTACGATTCTGGAAATCGCGACTGAGGCATTCACCGGTCTCGCGGTATTGTTCCCGGTAACCCTGGCTGCGGTTTACTGGCGCAAGACCAACCCCTGGGCCGGGCTGGGTTCAATCATTGCCGGCGAAGCAATGGTTGTGCTTTACCACTTCAAGCTTTTGCCTGCGTTTGGGTTACTGCCGGTGATTCCGGTCATCGTGGTTGTGACCGCGGTGCTGATTGTTGGAAGCCTTGTCGCGCCGGCCCGCGAGCTCGAACCACTGGCGCGCTTCCCACGAAAGGCTTGGCGCTGGATGGCGGTGTTCGGGACTGTATTCCTGCTCGGGATTGATTTCTGGAACTGGAACCAGGCTCAACTATTCTGGCTCAATCTGCCTGCCTGGGTCTGGTACTTCTTCGGCCTGACTCTGCTGCTCTTTCTCCTGATAGCTCTGTACCTGTGGACTCGGAAACGGGCCAGGTAGTCTACCGCTTTCTCAGGAGGAAATAGACGCCGGGCCGTAGCCGGTCAGGGCAAACCCCTCTACCGAGCTCATGGGGACATGATTCCGCATCGTGTCCCCATGGTTCTGAGCGGTCAAGAGCACCAATGGGAGCGATTACCTTATGGGGACATGATTCCGCATCCTGTCCCCATGGTTCAGACGTCTTTATTATCTGGTGTTCTTCGATTCCCATAAGGGTAGTGTCCTCCAGGGTCACATCGTCAAGATACACCGTGGCGGTTGGTATGGCTGCAAAAGAAACCGAGAGGAACACAGCCGAGTCAGGCGCGGTAATCCAGCGGTCATATTCCCGGTAATCGGACGAACGATAGGCCGGCAACATCTCCGGCATACCAATCGGCTGGCCCAGAAGCTTTGTGAATTGCAGGATGAATGAGCCGCCAATCAGAAAAGGAACCTTGGCCCAGCCGGAAAAGTGGTAATGAAAGTCGGGCCGGACAATGGTTATTACGAGACGAATGCGGCCGTGTCGCCACCCATAAGCTTGACACAGTATGAGCCGGTGTGAGATTCGGTTGACTTGACGGCTGAACCCGGATGCAAAGGCTCAGATGTCAGCCAGCCCAGAGGCAGGTGAACACCCAGGGTATCAATCCAATACTCAAAAGACGGATTCGGAATGATATTCAGGGCCTGGACCGGCGCAACGGCTAGAAGGAACATAAGTAAGCATTTGGAGATTTTCATTTTGTCACCTCATATTATTATCGGCTGCGTTACGCTCCTCTCAAACCCCAAAGATGCTGGGGAAAACAAAAGCGGGGCAGACAGGCCTGCCCCGCTTCCTGAGTTGTGACCGGCTATTCGACTATGTAGCCAATTCCCCAGAGCACTGAACGGTCCGGGCCATTCTTGTTGATGACCGCGTCGTACAGGTCCACCACTTCGAACCAGACCCAGCGGTCGTCGTCTGTGACCGGCACCGGGTTTATGACCCAGGTGCCAAACCAGGATTCGGTCTGGGGGTCCCATTCAAACGGGCTGTAGTGGTGGGCGTGGTGCCCGTGCAGGTATGCCCAGGCGAATTGCGTATCGTCCGTTTCCCAGAGCCTCAGGTCAACGGAATCGCCGAGCTGGAAAGTGTAGGCATAGGGATGCAGCGGCAGGCGCTGAGTGTTTTCGAGTGTCGGATACTCAATGACCTGGCCGTTCCGGTGCACAGTCACCTGGAGCGAGTCGATTTCGATATGTCCCACCCCGGAATCGAACTTGGCGTCGCACGGTGACAGTTCGGTTAACTTCCACTCGCTGCCATCGAACTCGAACTGGGCTGACATCGAGCCGACTATTTCCGGTGCCGGCTTTATGACCGTGTCCCTGATACTCGTGTCGGGCAGGTCGGTGTAGACCACAGCCAGAGTGCAGGGCCAGACAATCTGGAAATCGACATCAGCGTACGGTCGAGACACATTGATTTCGTACGAAACCTCCGGGTCTTGCACGTCGCGCCAGGCATCAATCGGCCAGGATGTATCACCGTCAGCACCGCCGTGTCCGGTGTAGCTGTCCTTTGGCCCGGGTATTGCGCCCAAGGCTTTGAAGAACGGGTTATTCTGCAAAGCGGTTTCGACCTGGTCCTGGTCAGATTTCTGCGTGCATCCTACCAGGGCAAACATCACCGCCAGGACGATCGGTAGAGCTGTTCTCATGATTGCTCCTTTCTTATTCTTCATAACTGACATCTTCCACTGCACTCAATGTGCCATACTCCTGGCAAGCAGGCTCACAGTGTATTAACCCCTGATAGTCTAACGGATTACGCCAGCAGTCTTGTCTGACTGTGCGTTCCCGGATTTGGCCTTTCTGGTTCAGCCCGTGTCAGAGTCGACACAAGCAGTGTGAATGCAGCAATACCTCTGACTTCGCTAGAAAAAGGGTTCATGGGGCCAAGGGTTTAAGGGACCGAACCCTGGAACCCTCGAATCCTGGAACCCTTTCTCCCACGTTCCCAACAGCCTGCTTGCGGCACTGGTGTATCATATGGGTGCTATTTCCTGATTCTGCAGCCCTGTTTTTCAAAGAGTCTTGAAATTACCAGAGTAACAGTTGCTGCGAGTAATGCGCCGAACAGGACATCGCTGAGGAAATGGGCGGTGATGATGACCCGGCTGGCTGCAAGCAGGGCCGCCACAATCAGGAACACCGGTTTCAGCCGCGGCTTCAGTTGCGCGACCGCCATCCAGAACCCGAAAGCAATCGCTGCATGGCCGGACGGAAATGAGTTGAAGTCATAGCCTGTCTTAAACCAGGTGAAGCCATAAAGCGCATACCGGAACAGCATGTCGGGCCGGCAGCGGCCGAACAGGAGCTTGAACAGGTACGCCAGAGCCCAGGCGGTCATGGTCGAGAAGGCGATGAAAAGGTATCTGGCCTGGATTGCCCGGGGTTTCCTGCTTGAGTATACGCGGATGAAGTACAGGGCAACGAGTATCAGACTCATCCCGAGCGCAACTGGAAAGCTGGCAAGCAGACTGACATAGCGGAACACAGTGTGCACCGCCGGGCTGAATGACCGGCAGAATTCTGCGAGCGGTCGGTCCAGGAACAGTATCGCCAGGACAATCAGCAGGATTGAGACACCCGGTTTCACCAGTGCTCTCAGCCAGGACCTGCGCGAGGGCTGCAATCCAGCTTTCATGCTTCAGGTTCAATAGTTACAGATATCTTCCGGTTGTCAAATGCGGGATGGGCGAGTCAACCGAGTTGGTCGTGTCGGAACAGGGTGACACTCTTGCGTAGCGCAAGAGTGTCACCCTCAGTTCGTCTGTCACTGCGCAGAAGAATGCGCCCCGGCTCAAGCCGGGGCGCCAACAAGAGAGGTCGATGGTTCCTTTAAGGCCGTGACATAAATTCACGGATGAGTGGTCGGGAACCGTTTCGGCCAACTCAATCTTTTCTATCCCGGTTTTTGGGTAGTACGGGTGCAATTGGCGGCTGTACCGTCAACACTACCACATAGAGATTATCGACCTTGCCCTGGTGTGTCAAGCGACTGTATTTATTTCTGTTAGTGTCCATAAATACGATACTTACAGCGTTCTGACACACTGTAAATTATGTGGTGATATGCGCTGCAGGTCTAGGTGATTGAAAGGCATTCGGTTAGATGGCATACCCCCTGGCGGGTGGTGCGAAATCTCTGTTTCAGCGCGATAAGACGTTGAAATAGAAATGGTTACGGCAATAGGGACGCTCAAGCGGTTCTCTTGTCTTGTAACATGCCTGGATTGCTTGGTTTACGGAAATGCGGCTCCGGGCTATGGGTTCGTCCGTTTCTTATTGACATCTGCCGTGTTGGTTAGTAGAATCTGGTTGGTTGGGGAGGGTGGACAGGGTTTGTTCAGCGTAAAGGTTTGTCTGTATGGACGTTACGTCAGGAGGCCGGATGGAACGAAGTAAGACCGCCCCGGTTGTTGAGACACGCTCGGTCAGTAAGGTTTATCAGATTGGCCGGGTGAAGCAGCCTGCGCTGGATGATATCTGCCTGACAGTAGCCTCAGCCGAGTTCGCCGCGATTGTCGGACCTTCGGGTTCGGGCAAGACCACCCTTCTGAACATAATCGGTTGCCTGGATGAACCTACGACCGGTGACGTTTTTCTTGACGGGCAGTCGGTCGCCGGTTTGAGTCAGAAGGAACGGTCCGAGGTGCGGAAGCGCAACATAGGGTTCATTTTCCAGACGTTTAATCTGGTGCCGGTGCTGTCCGCTTTTGAGAATGTTGAACTGCCCTTGATTCTGCTGAAAGAACCGTCTGTGATACGGCAGGAGAAGGTTCAAGAGATACTGATAAAGGTTGGGCTCAAAGACTATATTCACCGCCGACCTAATGACATGTCGGGTGGCCAGCAGCAGCGAGTGGCTGTGGCACGCGCCCTGGTCAAGAGCCCGAAGATGGTGCTGGCGGACGAGCCGACCGCGAATCTGGATTCGTTCACAGGTGAAGGCATTCTGAAACTGATGCAGGACCTGAACCAGGACCTGGGTACTACTTTCATTTTCTCCACCCATGACCGGATGGTGATGGATTTCGCCCGGAGGCTGGTGGTGCTGCACGACGGCCGCATCGTCGACGACAGGACAAAGGAGTAGACATGCGTCTTTTCCGACTGGCCTGGCGCAACGTGTTCCGGCACCGCCGCCGAACGGTCATCACCTTTGTCGCGATATCGGTCGGCCTGGCCTACATGATCCTGATGGACAGTTTCATGGGCGGGTTCGAGCTGTACTCGATGCGGAACTTCGTCGACATGGAGGCCGGGCACCTGAAGGTTCACGCCGAGGGGTACCGGGACGACGACAACGACCTGCCGATCGAAATCGCCATCGAGAACCCCGGTCAGGTCATGGCGGCAATGGGCAGCAAGCTCGGGCACAAGAACCTCACCGCCCGCACCTGGTTCCCGGCCGAACTCACCGACGGGACCGACCAGTTGCCGATAATCGGGATAGGAATTGACACCGCGACCGACGAACGGGTGTTCAAGTACCGGCAGTCGGTGACCAGGGGGCGATTCCTGAAGGACAGGCTCGACATCCTTGTCGGGCAGAACCTGGCCAAGGACATGGACATCGACACCGGCTCCTACGTCACGGTGCTGGCCCGGACCAGGACGGGAAGCTGGAACGCATATGATTTCACTGTCGTGGGTCTGCTCGGCACGTCGGATATGTTCCTCGATATGAACTCGGTGGTGATGCAGCTTGAGACCGCGGACGAATTGCTGCTGATGGACGGCGCGGTCACCGAGATTGCGGTCCGGCTCAACGGGATGGCGGACGCAGCACCGGCCCAGAAGCGGTTCCAGGCGGCCGGGTTCCCGGGCCTCGAGGCCTGGACCTGGCGCGAGATGGGCGAGTTGATCTTCCAGATGACCGGCACCAAGCGGGCGGGCGGATTCATCCTCACGTTCGTTGTCATCGTCATCGCCGCGGTCGGCATCATCAACACGATGCTGATGGCGGTGATGGAACGGACGCGCGAGATTGGCACAATGCGCGCTCTGGGGTTCGGGTCGGGCTCAGTGGTCTCGTTGTTCCTCTGGGAGGGCGCGCTGATCGGGATATTCGGCAGCGTGCTCGGCGCCGCCCTCGGAGTCGGCGGCGCAGTGTTCCTCGATTTCCTGGCATTCGACATGACCGACATGCTGTTCGGGTTCGAGTCCATGCTGCCGATGCGGTTGATCCTCCACACCGAAGTTGACTGGATGTTCGTCCTGCGAGCGATGGTGCTGGGAATCGGGGTTTCGCTGCTGGCGACGTTGCTTCCCGCCCGCCGCGCGGCCCGGGTTCAGCCGGCTGAAGCGCTGAGGCATGTCTAGCCATGGGTTACCTCATAAGAATGGCGGTCCGCAACCTGAGCCGGAATTCCCGGCGCAGTTTCCTGTCGGCGTTGAGCCTCGTCATCGCCCTGATGATGATAGTATTCGCCCAGGGCTTCATCCGCGGCATGCTCGACCAGATGGCCGATAACACCGCCCGGCTCAAGACCGGGCACATCCGCATCGCGGCCGAGGAGTACCTGCGGCAGGAGCGGTTGCTGCCACTCTCAGAAGCCGTTACCCTCGGACCCGAACTCAATGCCGTTCTCGACAGCATCCCGGGTCTCGCGGCCCGGACCGACCGCATCAGGTTCGGGGTTTTGTTGAACCATCATGACAACAGCGTGCCGGCAATCGGCCTGGCCGTGGACCCGGAACGGGAGCGCGACATACTCCGGTTGCAGGAAGCGATAGCAGAAGGCGAGTACCTGTCCGGGGCGGGCGACGAAGTCGTGATGGGCCGGTTGCTGGCCGAGAAGCTTGGGCTCGGGGTCGGCGACACCCTGGTGCTCATCACCCAGACCGCGTACGGCTCGCCGACCGGCGCCAACCTGGTGGTAAAAGGCATCGTCAATTCGGGCATCGGTCAGTTGGACCTCACGCACTTCTTCATGACACTGGCGAGCGCCCAGGAGATGCTCGACATGGCTGGGCAGGTCAGCGAGGTGGTCGTCATGCTGGAGGACCGCCAACGGGCTTCCGGGGTCGCCCCGGCTCTGCAGGAACAGCTTGAAGCGGCGGGTTTTGAGCGGCTTGCCGCCAGGTCGCTGAACTCGGACCCGATGATGGCCTACATGTCGATGGCCGAGACGATTTACTTCTTCATCTACCTGACTATCCTACTGGTTGCGAGTACGGCGATTATCAACACGATGCTGATGGTGGTTTTTGAGCGGACCCGTGAAATCGGCATGATGAAAGCGCTCGGGATGACCAACCGGTCGGTCATCGGCGTGCTCGTGCTTGAGTCCGGCTTCATCGGCCTTGCCGGCAGCGTCGTCGGGGTCATCCTGGGCAGCGCGCTGGTTCTGTTCCTGTCCGGGGGGGGGATTGACTTCACGGGGGCGCGGGGGGGAGATGC
>JAUWNN010000074.1 GCA_030612625.1 Caldifarciminota bacterium | reverse complement strand
CCACCGGTCGCGGGGCAGGCGGTCTCTCTCGTGGTCTGCCAGGTTGTGACCCAGGTTATCTGGCTCATGGTTCCCCAAGTTGCCCGTCTCATGGTCTGCCACATTGCCTCCCTTGTGGTCTCCCAAGTGGCGGGCCAAGTTGTCTGGCTCATCGTCTGCTTCGTAGTCCGCCCCATTGCTTGCCGGGCTGCCTGACCCATTGCTGTCCGGATAGCGGTCCGGGTGGTCCGGCCCGTTGTCTGCCGGATTGTCTGCTTCATTGCCCGGCAGATTGCTTCCCGGATTGCTCTCCTCACCGCCTGCCGGAATACCCGGCACGGAATTAAGGGGACACAATACTTAATTCTGGCCCTCATTATCACCAGCGGCTTCACGGATAAAGCGCAAGGGCGCTAACAGCCGACGGCTTACGGCTGGCGGCCAACCGCCGGCGGGGCTGACCGCAGGAGAGACCCTCTCGCTTTGCTCAGGGCGGCCCAGCGCCGGATTGCCACGTCGGGCGCCGCACCCGAAAACCGATATGGGATTGGTCACGAAAGCACGCTTCACGCTCGACGCATAACGCTCAACGCTTGACGCTGGCGTCCGGCCTCGTGCGTAATGCGTATTGCGTCACTACTGCTTCTCCGTTTCGTGTTCTTCGTGTCCCTTCGCGGAGTCTACCCTGAGCGGCGCTGCGAGATTCTTCGCTTCGTGAGCCGTCCGACGGCACCTGCCTCCGGCAGAGCAGAATGACAGAAGCGAAGGGCTCAGGGCAGGCTTCGTGGCTCTATTTCGGTTCTTGGGACGTGACTGGCCATAGCTTGACCGGTTGAGGGCTGGCGTTATACTCAACCCATGAAAGGCGTGATTCTAGCTGGCGGGATGGGGACTCGGCTTCTGCCGTTGACCAAGATTACCAACAAGCATCTGTTGCCGGTTTACGACCGGCCGATGGTCTACTACCCGATAGAGAGACTGGTGCAGGCCGGAATCAGAGATATAATGATTGTGACCGGCGGCAACAGTGCCGGTGATTTCCTGAGACTTTTGGGCAACGGCAAGGAGTTCGGCCTGAAACGGATTCACTACACCTATCAGGAGGGCTCGGGCGGTATTGCAGCAGCGCTGGCCCTGGCCGAAGACTTTGTAGAAGACGACCTGCTGACGGCCATTCTGGGCGACAACATGTTTGAGGAGGACCTGGGCAAATACATCCACCGGTTTGAGGACCAGGGAAAGGGTGCTCGGATTCTGCTCAAAGAGGTTGAGCATCCGGAGCGATTCGGGGTGGCAACTGTCCGTGACGGCCGGGTTGGGGAAATCGCCGAGAAACCCAAGGAGCCGGCGAGTCAGTTGGCAGTTACCGGTTGCTATATGTATGACGCTGAAGTATTCGACATCGTCCGGACCCTGAAGCCGTCCGGGCGGGGCGAGTTGGAAATCACCGACGTGAACAACGCTTATATCCGCCAGGGCAAGATGCAGCATGATGTCCTTTCCGGCTGGTGGCAGGATGCCGGTTCGTCATTCGAGGCCTATGCCCGGGCCCAGAGACTGGCCCGCGAGTTGAAGCTCCAGTCCCAGGGGTGAAACAACTCCTACTGATTGACGGCCATTCGCTGATTTTCCGCAGCTTTTTCGCTTTCATCCGCCGTCCTTTGCGCAATTCTGAAGGGATGAACACATCAGCGGTGTTCGGATTTGCCAATACCCTGCGCAAGATGCTCAGGGAGTTAGAGCCTGAGTATTGTGCTGTGGTATATGATGCCCCGGGCAAGACATTTCGGCACGAGAAGTTCAAGGAATATAAGATTCAGCGGCCGCCAGCACCGGATGAGTTGCTCGAGCAGATTCCGGTAATCAAGGAGATGGTAGAAGCCTGGGGACTGGCCGGCTTTGAGGTTCAGGGTGTGGAGGCGGATGACGTGCTGGGAACTCTGGCGCAGAGGTTTGCCAGGCAGGAGTTTGAAGTCACGGTGGCAACCTCAGATAAGGATATGCTGCAACTGGTGGGCGATTCGATTTCGGTGTATGACCCGTGGAAAGAGAAACGGTATCGGCCGGATGATGTGCGGGAGAAGCTGGGCGTCAGGCCAGAGCAGGTCTCCGATTACCTGGCGCTTGCCGGCGATTCAGTTGATAACGTGCCCGGTGTTCCGGGCATCGGACCAAAACGTGCAAGAGAGATACTCAGGCGGCATGTTTCGCTGGCGACAGCATTGAAAAAGGAGAAGAAGCTGCGCGAACATGAGGCGACCGCACGGCTCAGCAGAGAACTGGTGGAAATCGATACCAATGTTGACATTGATGCCGAACCCAAAGACCTGCAGGTTCGCAAGCGCGATAGAAGTGGGCTGCGCCGGGTTTTTGAGAAGATGGAGTTTGGGGCGTTTCTGAAGGAACTGGGTCCAGTAGAACCGCAATCGGTGTCGGTTATCGAGTTCAAGGAAGACCTGGAGTTGGAATCGGCAGGTAGACTTGCGTTCAGCTTTCAGCGAGGGGTCGGGTTCTGGTTCACTAATGATGGCAAGCAGACAGTGTTCATACCTGAGAAAGACCGTGTCCACATAAAGCGACTGCTGGAACAGCCGAATCGGCTCAAGGTAGGCTGTGACATCAAACAGCAAGTCAAGCTGCTTCGTCAAGCCGGGTTTGAGTTGCGGCCTCCGGTGTTCGATGTGAGCGTCGGGGCCTGGCTGGTAGACCCGAATCGGCGGAGGTATGGGCTGGAGGATTTGGCGATTCGGGTTCTGGGTCGGCCAGTCCGAGCAGCCGGGGCCGAAGCACAGCCGGTGCAGGTTCTTGAGATATCTGGTGCACTTGAGCCCGAACTGGCCGCTCGAGGGCTGGAACAGGTCGCAGAAGAGCGGGAGATGCCACTGGGTTTTGTGCTGGCTGAGATGGAAGAGTTGGGGATAAAGGTTGATGTCGCCCGCCTGAAAGAACTTGAGCGCGAACTGGGCCAGAAGCTGGACAAGACCAAGCAGAAGATCTGGCGACTGGCCGGTTCAGAATTCAATATCGGCTCGCCCAAGCAACTGGGAGAAATCCTTTTTGAGCAACTGAAACTGCCTAAGGGTAAACGGACCAAGACCGGGTATTCGACCGGTTCCGCAGTGCTTGGGGAACTCGTTCGACATCATCCTGTTGCTCAGGAGGTGCTGCACTTCCGCGAACTGACCAAGCTCTGCAACACCTATATCGGCCCACTCTTGAAATGTGCTCATGCCAAGACCCATCGGGTCCATGCGGAGTTCAATCAAACCGCAACCGGAACCGGCAGGTTGTCGTCTTCCAATCCTAACCTCCAGAGCATTCCGATACGAACCGAGTTGGGAAGAAAGATACGTGCCTGTTTCGTTGCTGAGAAAGGAAAGGTCCTGATTTCTGCAGACTATTCCCAGATTGAGTTGAGAGTACTGGCCCATGTTTCCGGAGACGGTGAGCTCAAGAAGGCATTTTTCCGGGGCGACGACGTGCATACCCAGACCGCAGTGGCCATCTTCGGGTTGAAACCTGAGGCGGTTACCCCTGAGCACCGCCGCATGGCCAAAGTGGTGAACTATGGACTGATTTACGGGATGGGTGATTTCGGGCTTTCGTGGCGGATGGGCATTCCGCTCGAACAGGCCCGGAGTTTCCTGGATGAGTATATGGGCCATTTTGCCGGCGTAGCCAAATGGCGAGAGAAAACCGTCCAGCAAGTGAAGGAGCAAGGATTTGTTCGGACTATTGCCGGCCGGGTGCGACCTTTGCCCGGTATTACCAGTCGTAATCGGGGCGTGGTGGAAGCGGCCAAGAGGGCCGGACTGAACGCGCCGATTCAGGGTTCAGCAGCAGACATAATCAAACGGGCGATGCTCAACCTGGCCGACCGGTTCCGCGAAAAGAAAGTAAGAGGTGGAATGGCTGTCCAGGTGCATGACGAACTGGTTTTCGAGGTTGACGCGAAACAGGCACAACAGATGCAAGCTATCATAAGGACTGAAATGGAGGGAGCCTGGAAACTTGACGTCCCATTGGTGGTTGATATTGGCACAGGCCGCAATTGGGGTGAGGCGCATTGAAATGAGAAAGAAGATACTTCTTTGTTTTGGGACCAGACCAGAAGCTATCAAGCTGGCCCCGGTTATCAAGGAGCTTGAGCGGCATCCTGACGAGTTCGAAGTATCGGTGCTGGCCACCGCCCAGCACCGGCAGATGCTCAACCAGGTGCTGGAGGTGTTTGACATCAAGCCGGGTTTCAATCTGGGCATAATGCGTCCGGGTCAGACAATGACCGATGTTGCCATACGGGTACTTCCCGGAGTAGAGAGAACATTGAAGCGGGTTCGACCGGATATCGTCCTGGTGCAGGGTGATACCGGTAGTGCTTTTATATCGGCCCTGGCGGCCTATTATCAGCGAATTGCGGTCGGGCATGTCGAGGCTGGGCTGCGCACCGCTGACAAGTATGCACCGTATCCGGAAGAGATGAACCGGCGTCTAATCGGCGGCCTGGCAGACCTCCATTTTGCGCCGACCGAAGGGGCACGCGATAATCTACTCAGGGAAGGAATCCCGGCTCGAAGAATCCATGTGACCGGCAATACGGTGATTGATGCTTTGCTGATGGCTTTACGAAGCGAGCGACAGTGGCGGGTTCCGGTGCTTGACCGGATTGCTGCTGACAAGCGAATGATACTGGTAACTGCTCATCGGCGTGAGAGCTTCGGTCCGGGATTCGCAAGGATTTGCAGGGCTCTGGCTACAGTCGTCCGCCGGAATCCTGATGTTGAAATCATCTATCCGGTGCATCTCAACCCTAATGTCCAAAGGCCGGTCAGGGACGGACTCAAGGGACTGAAAGGAGTGCATCTCATAAAACCCCTGGAGTACCTGTCTTTTGCCCACCTTATGGAACGGGCATATTTCATACTGACTGACTCAGGTGGAATTCAGGAAGAAGCACCAGCCTTGGGCAAGCCAGTGCTGGTGCTGCGAGACAGGACCGAAAGGCCTGAGGCAATCAAGGCAGGAACCGCGAGGCTGGTTGGCACGGATGTGGAGCGCATCGTATCCGCAACTGAGGAATTGCTCAATTCACCTCGTGCATACAAGAGGATGGCCCGAGCAGTGAACCCGTTTGGCGACGGCAAGGCGGCGCGTCGGATAGTTCGCATTCTACGGCGTTATCTGATCAGTGAGAAGGGTTAGCTGGTGTTGACACAGATGGACATTTATCTAGACTTGCACCGTGAATAGGCTTCTGCGCTATCTGCGCGTCATTCTCAAATGGCGCAAGCTGATATTCTTTAACACCATTGGGTTAACCTTGATCGCTGTTGTAATCAGTTTTGTTCTACCTTACCGATATGCGGCCACCGCTCAGCTTCTGCCGCCACCAGAAGAAGACCCGTTCGGCATAGCATCGGCCTTAAGCGGCGGTGCTGGTAGTCGGCTGAGACGGCTTGCCACAGGGGGGGGGTTCGGCAGTTCGTCCTCTGATTTGATGGTTGGTATATTGAGTAGCCGCAGCGTAATGGAAAAGGTGGCGGAACGGTGCAGTATTATAGACTACTACCGGATCAAGAACCATAGCATGGAAGGAGCGCTTGAGACTCTGGACAAGATGACCGGGCTGAAGGTGACGGACGAAGGAATCGTCCGCATAACTGTCGAGGCCAAGACTCCCAAGTTGGCTGCTAAACTTGCCAACTGCTATGTGGAGGAGTTGGACGATTTCTTGCGTCATTCCAATATCAGTCAGGGCCATAATATGCGGGTGTTCGTTGAGCACAGGCTGAGCGAGGTTGAGAGTAATCTGGCATTAGCGCAGGAATCTCTAAAAGTGTTCCAGCAGAGACATCGAGTTGTTACGGTTGACGAAGAAACAAAAGCGGCGATTGACGCATACGCTGAACTCAAATCCAAGTTGTATCTGAAAGAGGCCGAATTGGGGATGATGGAAGGTGTGAGCAGCTTGGAGAACCCCTATGTGATGAGCTTGAGAGGAGAGGTTAAGGCTTTCCGAAACCAGCTCCGGCGACTTGAAAAGGGTGGTTCCAAGGAAGGATTCGGTGTTGGATTCGCGGTTTCCTTTGAAAGCCTGCCTGCTGTGGCGGCAGAGTTCTTGCGTCGCTACCGTGACTTCAAAATCCAGGAAGAGGCTTATTCGATGCTGTATCAGCAGTATGAGTATGCCAGGATACTTGAAGCGCGGGACACGCCGACGCTGACCGTGCTCGATTATGCCGTGCCGCCCGAGCGGCGGAGTTTTCCTCGCCGGACGGTTATCATCATCGCGGTCTTCCTGTTCAGTTTGGTTGCGGGTATTGCCTTTGCTTTCGTTTCAGAGTATTTCGATCACATCAGAGATACCCGTCCTGAGGAGTATCGAGGCTGGCAGGAAATCAGAGGTCAGTTGCCTGCGATTCTCCACAAATCCATCCGGCTGTTTCGATTCCGCAAGAAAAAAGCAGAATGAGTCCGGAGGCCCCCGGGGCCGACCGGGACCACCCACGCCAGGCGGCTCGTCGGGTAGCCAAGAATACGATTTTCCTGGCGGTAGCCGACATCTCCGGCAAGTTGACGACTTTCGTTTTCTTCCTTGTGGCGGCGCGTGCACTGGGAGTCGAGAAGTTCGGTGTTTTTTCTTTTGCTTTAGCATTCGTCAGTATGTTCTCTGTTCTGACCGACTTCGGGCTGGGCCAGCTGACGGCGCGTGAAATCGCCCGTGACTACAACGTCGCGAGTCGCTATGTCAGCAATGCTGTGGCCATCAAACTCACAGCGACGGCCATAGTACTTGCCGTAGTGGCGCTAACGATCAATTTGCTTGGCTACCCGAAATCAACGGTGCGCGTGGTGTACATCTGCAGTTTCGTCATCATTGACAGTGCTTTCACGTCCTTCTACCGATTGGTATTTCAGGGTTTCGAGCGCACGGTCTTTGTTGCGCTTGGTCGTGCACTGCAGATCGTCCTGATGACCGTTGGCCTTTTCGTGCTCTCTCGAGGCCCGGTGTCGATAGAATGCTATGCTTGGTTCTATATCGGAGTTGCGTTGGCAATAGCTGTGTTCGTATGGTCGTTGGCTTCATTGTTTCTTGTCAAGCCGGGACTCAGTTTCGATTTGCTGGAGTGGAAGCGGATGCTGAAGGCAGCGTTGCCTTTCGGTCTTGCTGCAGTGCTGATTATGTTCTACTACTGGAACGGTTCAACACTGCTGTCAAAAATGAAGGGTGACTTAGCCGTCGGGTTCTACAGTGCACCATTTCGACTTGTGCTTGGATTAACCTTTCTTTCTTCTGCCTTTGCAGGCGCCACATATCCAGTGATGTCGAGGGTGTTCGTTACGGCTCGACAACGGCTCCCCCGGGTGGTGGAGCGTTCGTTACGATACATGGTTGTGCTGGCAGTGCCACTCGGTGTTCTTGGCGTCACCTTAGCCCGTCCGATTATTCTGTTTCTCTACGGTGCTAACTTCGAGCTATCGGTGCAGGTATTGAGAGTACTGGTTTGGTGGGGAGCATTCATGTACCTCAACAGCCTTCTGGGGCACTACTTCCTCTCTGTTAATCGGCCGCGCACCGTAATGGTCCAAGCTGCCTTGAGTCTGGTTGTCAACTTGGTGTTGAACCTAGTGCTGATTCCACGGCTTGGCGCGCTTGGGGCTGCGGTTTCGATTGCCGCAGCCGAAGTGGTCGGGTTCGCGTTTCTGTTCGTGAATCAATTACGTACATCAGGGAAGGTGAGAGTTACCGTTTTCCTAAATTTCGTGGCGCGTGCGTTCGCGGCCGCAGTGGTTATCGCCCCAATCGCATGGCTGGCCGCGCGCTGGCACGCACTGGCTGGTCTGAGCATTGCGCTATTAGGATACTTCGGACTGCTGCTGCTGTTTCGCGGTGTCGGCAGAGACGACCTCGATATGTTGCGCCTGATGCTGCGGAGGAGTGATGGCTGACCTCGAAATGGCGAGCGCCATTCCCGTGCCGCGACGGGCATTGGGATGGTTCCTGGCGATTGAGGTTCTATGTCTGGCAGGGTTCAGCATATTCCTGTGGCTGGGTGACCAGGCGTCGGCACTCATTTTTCTCGTTGGTCCTCTTCAGATACTGGCATTTGCTCTGTTGGCTCGCACCGACTACTGGCTCTTGCTCTACTTCGCTACATTGCTGCCAGCAACGGCTCTGGAACTGCTGCCGTATGGATACGCACACGTGGTGTTCTACGCAGGCACTCTGGGTCTGCTTCTCTTTCTACGGATGACAAGGTTTGTCGCTGCAAAGGAGTCCTCACGGTCTGGTAGATTGGCGGCGGTAGAGCATATGCCGTTGGCGATTCTGGCAACGTGGATTGTGTTGGCGGGAGCGAACGCCGTGTTGCGTGGTTGGGTGTCATGGTACTTGTTGCACTACACTATGGTCGCCCTCGAGGTCTTGCTGGTAGTATGGTTTTTTGCAGTCATCCCCCAGTCCCTGCGGCAAGTGCGCATACTGGTCTATGCCATGGCGGGTTCCTACGCAGTGGTTTGTGGTCTGCTTCCGTTCCTTGTGACTCGGGTGGCGGGCGGCTTTCTGGGCAAGACGCTTGAGACCCCGTATGCGGTGGTTAATCTCAACGTGCTAGCGACGCACGTCGGGGTCTTTGCCGCGGTTGGGATCGGCGCTGCATTGGATGCGAAGAGAATCCTGGGTAGGTTCGTGTTATCTGTTGCCGTTGTCATGCTTTTGGCGGTTCTGCTTTTCACCAAGTCGCGCGGGGCCTGGCTGGGATTTGGATTTGCGTTTCTCTACATTCTGGTGCGAACCCGTTCATTCGGATTTTTGCTTCTTGCAGGTATTGCAGTTCTTGGTCTGCTTTCGGTGGATGTTTTGCGGATAGGGTTTCTTGCTCGCGTTGAGCAGACGAGTGCTCAGGACCCGTCGCTATGGGGAAGGTTTCTATTGTGGCAGTATGCATGGGATATCTTTAAGGGCAATTGGTTTTTCGGGGTAGGTATGGAAAACTTCCGATACGTCAAACACCTCTACGGATTCCCTTGGCCCGCGTCCTTCGGCATAGCATACAACACAAACAGTCTCCCTTTGGAGTTCCTAGTGGACTTGGGTGTGGTTGGCCTGGCGAGTTTCCTCTGGCTGAATGTCAGCACTTTCCTGCGACTTGACAGACTCGCCCGGATGCCAGCTGTTCGAGGCAAGCGGCTTGCGATGGGTTTGAATGCAGGCATTATTGTCTATGCAACCCATGGCCTTCTGGACTGCGTCATTTGGCAACATGGGGCCTTCATGCTTCTCGGGGTGCTACTTGGCCTGGCTATGTGTGTCCATCGTTTGGGTTGCCCCGGGGGATTTCAGGAGAATGCCAATCCCTAGCATGCCCTGTGCCTCGTCAGTTTCATAGCTATCTGGTAGATCTCACTGGCAGCTTTCTCCCAGGAGAACCGGCTGGCTTGATCCGGGCCGCGGTTGCGTAGCTCCGCGACCAGAGTGGAGTCGTCGAGCAGAATTTGCACCTTGCTGGCCATGTCCTTCACTGAGTGTGGGTCAAAGTACAATGCCGCCTTGCCGGCCACTTCGGGTATGCTTGAAGTGTGGCTGCAAGCGATAGGTGCACCGTGGGCCAGGGCTTCGAGAACGGGCAAGCCGAACCCTTCGTACAGAGAGGGGAAAACAAACGCCGAGCAGTGTACGTAGAGACTTGATAGATACGCGTCTGGTAAGTCTGAAAGCAAGACAATTCGGTTTTCAAGTCCGCGTTTTCTGACTGCCTTCTCAGTGACTTCCATCGGTCCCCCACCGACGATAACCAGCTTGAGCTTCTCTTTGGACTTGAGTTTCACAAATGTGGCTACTAGTTTTGTGACGTTCTTATGCGACCAGTGTCCGCCGACATAAAGGATGTAGGGGTAGAATCGTTGCGCGAACAAGTTTTCTTCTTCTGTTGGCAAGAGCCCTGGGCCCTCTAGCACACGATAGACCCTTCGTGGGGGGACAATTCTCAGACGGCCCAAATCCGACTTGGTGTGATCCGAGACAGCAACAACCGCGTCGGCCCAGCGTAGTGTCTGCAAGCCCAGCCAAAACATGGTTTTATACTCAGCGGAATGCATGTGGCTCATTACAAGAGGCGTTAGGTCGTGAACTATCGAGATGACCGGTAGTCTGATTCCTGGGGGGGCAATAGGGGTCGGGCACAGCAGGACATCGTATTCTTCGGTGCAGTATTGGCGCAGACACGTGATTTCCCACAGGAATCTCCTGGACAGTGTTTGCGTCCATTCAGGGATGGAGACCAAGTCGCAGTGTGTTCCCGCAAACAGGCGATGGTCAGATGCGAGTACCGTTACTTTGCAGAGTCTCGAAAGCGGGGGAACCAAACGCTGAAGATAGCGGTTGATCCCACGGAGTTTCCCCCCGACGAAAGCAGCGTTAACCAGCAGTTTCACAACGACGACTATACCACCACACGGTTGTTCTTCAAGCCTGCGTTTGACTTCGTGGTGGGCGTCAGCTACGGTGGCTGCCTTGGGTTTCGATTTGCTGAATCACGCACGTGCCTGTTGAAGCTCAGTGTACCGGGGCCAGCACAGGTTGGAATGATCTGCTACTCGCGAAACATGTCATTCAACGTGATGGAAGATTGCCCTGAACTCGAATCCGTCCTCCATGCGTTCCGTCCCGATACGACTTGTTGCCTTAGTGATGACTACCGCCTACCAGTAGTCAGTGACCGCGCAATGCAATAAATCCTTCGGGCGGCTTCCTCCCACGAGAATTGCCGGACCTGTCTTGGTCCACGTTGCCGGAGTTCCTGTGCCAGTGTTCGATTCTCGATGATCAAATGCAGCTTTTCCGCAATGTCGTTGACGGATACTGGATTGAAGTAAACCGCAGCTTCGCCTGCGACTTCCGGGATACTCGACGTACTGGCACACGCGACAGGAGCGCCGTGGGCAAGAGCCTCGAGAACCGGGAGTCCGAACCCTTCATACAAAGAAGGAAACACAAAAGCCAAGCACTTCTGATAGAGGCTTGACAGTTGGGCGTCAGACAGGTCAGCAAGGAGCACGGTTCTATCGCTGACACCACATTGCCGGACAGCCTCCTTTGTGGTAGCGATTTGTCCGCGGGTTCCCCATCCTGCAATGACAAGCTTGACATTGTCGGGTGACTTGAGTCGAGAGAAGGCGGTGACTAGTCGCACTACGTTCTTGTGAGGTGGGTGTCCGCCAACGTAGAGGATGTAAGGGCAGAATCGTTGCGCGAATGAGCTTTTCTCTGGTGTGGGTAGGAGCCCGGGACCCTCAGGGACGATATGCACTCTCTGTGGAGGTACGATCTGCAGGCGGTTGATATCTGACTTGGTATGTTCCGAGACGGCAACAACCGCGTCAGCCCAGCGGAGTGTCTGCAGTGAAAGCCAGAAGAAGGTTTTGTATCTTGACGAATGAGTTCTCCTAACAACCAGTGGGGTTAGGTCGTGAACTATAGCAACGGCCGGAATTCCTCTGCAAGGCGGGACTTCTGGAGTAGGGCAGAGGAGTACGTCATAGTATTGGCGGATTTGGAATGGAAGCAGAGTCATTTCCCACCAGAATCTGCCCAAGTGCGGCCTGGTCCATTCCGGGATTTCGACTACCTTGCAATCGGCTTCTTTGAATAACTTGGGGTTAGAGGTCAGAAGGGTTACATTGCAAAGATGGGCAAGAGGTGGAAGCAGTCGCTGAATGTAACGGGTGATGCCGACCGGTTCTTCGCCAACAAATGCACAGTTTACGAGAAGCTTCATATGTTTCATTGTGGTTCCATTTTGCCGAGTGTCAACAGGCGGTGCGCGGTGGTCTGAGTATTTCCGCGTTCCTCTTCAGGATGTCAACACACAGCGAATATGTCATAGTGGATCCACAAGGAAAACGTCATACCTACTACTATCTGAAACCAGTCAAGAGTCATGGTCGTTACCTTAATTCCTGGACCCGGATCGCGCCGGTTCTGGGGTGAAAAACATGCACCGAGCCGTCAAACCATTCCTGGACTTCAACCTTGGCACCGACAAGACAGGGAGTGCGTTTGCCGAGCAGAAGTTGGTAGGTGCAGCCTTGGTAGGAGATGG
>JAUWNN010000211.1 GCA_030612625.1 Caldifarciminota bacterium | reverse complement strand
GGGGGGCGGCCGTCCCACTGTGACCGCCGGGGGGTGGTCCTCACGGGAGGGGGGCCCCGGTGTGGGTTGCAACCCGTCACGCTACCCTGACGCCTGCGTCACCACCGAGGGAAAACTCCCCAGTTTTCACCGATTTAATCTCCCCATCCTGACTTCTTATTCCAGCCTCACCACCGGACCGGCCAATACAACTGCATCACTTAGACTGAGCAGACACCACTGCCGCAGACACAACTCAGCGCAGGAACATCGACTTTCTCTTGGCTCCGGCCTGGCCCGAACACGAGCGCTCACAAAGGTTTGGCTTGACTGCAAATAGGGAATCTGTATAATGACTGACCGGTCAGTTCTGTTGCTTAGTAAGAATTACTCGAATGACACCCTACGCAGTACAAGGCATCACTCAGAGCTGACTGACCAGTCAGTCGAAACAGGAGTTGAAGATGAAAGAAGTAAGCAAGCGAGAAACAATCCTTGACGCGGCCCTGTCGGTGGTTGCAGCCAAGGGTTACATCTCGACTAAGGTAGAAGACATCGCCCGCAAAGCCGGTGTGGCCAAGGGCACGGTCTATCTGTATTTCAAGGACAAGTCTGACATCTACATCGGACTGGTAGACTCGATACTATCCAAAGGCCTGGAACTGGTCCGGGAAATAGACTCCCGTCCCCTGTCTCAGCGCGAGAAGCTATCTGAGGTGTTCGCCGCATGGGTCAGGGGGATGCATGAGCAGCCCGGCATGGTGCCGCTCGTTTCAATGGAAAGCATCAACCTGGCCGCACGTGAAGTGGACCGGTTCAAACAGAGCATCAAGCCCCGCATCCGTGAACTGATTGAGGCTATCGCTGCGATAGTCCGGCCCGGCATAGAAGCCGGTGAATTCCGCCGTGTTGACCCGTATATGGCGGCCCTGATGTTTGTCCACAGCTTCCCGATGAATATCATGGTTGTCCGGCACAAGCTTCCGGTCCAGGACCCGGTCGGCACCACCCTGGACATGTTCTTCCACGGAATCCTGCCTGGAACCGAGCCGAAACCGAATCACAACGGGAATCATAGGAAACCATTATGAACAGATTGAAAACAATCAGTATCGCTATCCTGGTACTGGCGGTCTCAGTCGCAGCCGCCAGGCCCGACACGATGCGACTGGACGTTGACTCGGCCGTGGAACTGGCCTTGCAGAACAACCACGCCATTCACCAGGCCCTGGCAAAGGTGCAGGAAGCGACCGCGGGCAAAGGAGCTGCATTCGGTTCGTTCCTGCCCCAGTTGTCTGCCGGCGGCACGTACTACCACATGGGCACTGTGAACGAGTTCTCAATGGAGATGCCGATTATGCAGATGATGCCGTTGCCGGTGTATGACCCGGCCGGCAACCTGATCGGGTTCACCGACTCGATACCGATGACGGTCGGGGCCGACACCATGACGATGTCCATGGGCAGCGCGGACAACTTCGTGCTGCGCGGCACCGCCCAGCAGACCATCTTCACCTGGGGCAAACTGCTGAATGCCTATCGCATCGCCGGGCTCTCTCTCAATATGGAAAAGCATGGACTGCGCCTGGCGCGAGCCCAGGTCCGAACCCGCGCAGTCGAAGGCTTCTATGGTGCGCTCCTGGCTCAGAGAATGTCCGAGTTGATGAAGGAATCATACAGCCAGCTTAAGCGGCACGTTGACCAGGTAGCGATTCTGTATGACAACGGGCTTGCTGCCAAGCTCGACCTGATGCGCGCCAGGGTCGGCCTCACCAATATGCGGTCGCAACTATCACAGATCGAAAGCGGTGCCGACCTGGCACTGGCCGCGCTGCTCAGTACTCTCGGGCTCGAACCTGAAACCCCGCTCGAACTCATCGGGGAGCTCGAGTATGAAGAATGGAGCATCATCCTCGCTCCGGCAACCGACTCAGCCCTCAGGAATCGGCCTGAACTGAAGCAACTGCGCGACGCGCCCCGGATGGCCGACCTCGGAGTGAGAATCGCGCAGACCGCCAACCTGCCTACCATGTTTGCCCAATTCAACTACGACTACAAGAACCCGGTCGGATTCGAACCAGGCTGGGGAACCGACTGGAATGTGACCGCCGGGGTTTCCATGCCGCTGTTCACCGGGCTGACAAACATCAACAAGCTTAAGCAGGCAAGAGCAAGACACCGGCAGGCAAAGGTCGCGCTCGCAATGGTCGAAGATGCTGTCCGGCTTGAAGTCAAAGCCTTGCACAGCACTCTTGGCCAGGAAAAAGAGAACATCGCCTGTCAGGCCGAGAACGTCGAGGTCGCCGAAGCAGCCCTTGTAATGGCCGAGACCGGATACCAGAACGGCCTTGTCACCAATCTTGAATATCTTGATACCCAGCTCGCCCTTACCCAGAGCCAGGTATCCTACCTGAACTCTCTAGCCAACCACAGAATCGCCCAGGCGAAACTGCGCCAGGCGATGGGAATCACCGAGGAGGAATAAAATGCGGAAATTCGCAGCGATTTCATTAGCTTCCATGCTCATTCTGGCAGCGGGCTGCGGTGGCCCGGGCGCCGAGAAGAAAAAGCACACCCAGACCGTCGCGGTCGTGACCGCGGAGCGGACGACCGTCACCCGGACCGCCAGACTGCTCGGCACGGTCCAGGGCGAGAAACAGGCGATGGCCATGTCCCGGATCATGGGCAAGGTGACGCGGATCGCCCGGAGCGAAGGGGCGTGGGTCAACGAGGACGACCCGATTGCATACGTGGTCAACGACGTCCCGGGCATGGACTACAAGCCCGGCCCGGTCCGGGCCCCGATTTCCGGGGTCGTCGGCAAGGTGTACGTCGAAGTCGGCCAGACTATCGCCCCGACCATGCCGGTCGCCTCGGTCACAAGCTACTCGCGGAGAGTCCGGATCAGGGTATCTGTCAGCGACCATGACCTGCGGTTCGTGACCAGGGGAGCGGAGGCCACGGTGACCGTATCCGCGCTGCCGGACACCGTTTTCACCGGCAGGGTGACGAAAGTGGCCCCGGTACTCGACCCGATGAACCGGACCGCGACCGTGGAAATCACGGTCGAGAACAAAGGCAGGAAACTGGTTCCCGGCATGGCCTGCAGCGTCAACCTCGTGCTCGAACGACACGATGACGTGGTCGCGGTGCCCGCAAGCGCACTGTTCACCAACGGGTTCGACAAGATTGTGGTGGTGGACAACGGCACCACCCGGTTCCGTGAAATCGAGACCGGGCTCACGGGTAACGAACTGGTCGAAGTAGTCTCCGGCCTGGCCGCGGGTGAGAGCGTCGCCACCACCGGCAAGGAACGGGTCAAGGACAACGAGCAGGTCCGCACCATCGAGGCCGGCAGGTAATGAAACTCACCGACAGCGCAATCCGCCGGCCGGTAACCACGTTCATGTTCGTGGTCGGCCTGGTCGTGTTCGGCTTCATCGGCATCAGCCGGATGAAGGTCAACTTCTACCCGGACGTGGTGCTGCCGACCATGGTCGTCGCCACCATGTACCCGGGTGCCGGCCCGCTTGAAGTCGAGTCCGAAGTGACCGACCCGATGGAAGAGCGGCTCGGCACGGTCCAGAACCTGCAGGACATCACCTCGCGCTCGGTCGAGAACATATCGGTCATCATCCTCCAGTTCGAATGGGGTGGGAACCTGGACGCTGCATCCTCGGACGTCCGGGACCGGCTCGACATGGTCCAGGCGTTCCTGCCCGACGACGTCCAGAAGCCGTTCATCTTCAAGTTCGACCCGTCGATGATGCCGGTGCTCCAGCTCACCCTGTCCGGGGACCTGGACGAAACCGAACTGACCGACATCATCGAGGAAGTCGGGACCCGGCTCCAGCGGGTCACCGGCGTGGCCGCGGTCAACATCATGGGCGGCACCAGACGCCAGGCCCAGGTGGTAGTGGACCTGCCCCGGCTCGCCGCGTCCGGCATCACGCTCGACCAGTTCACGATGGTGCTCAAGGGACAGAACCTCAACTACCCGATTGGCTCGGTATCGACCGAAGAGCAGCGCTACCTGGTGAGGCTCGTTGGGCAGTACGAGGACCTCGAGGCAATCCGCGCTACCGCAATCGGCGCCACCCGAACCGGCAGGCCGGTCCTGGTCCGGGACGTGGCCGACGTGTCCTGGGCCCCGGAGGAAGTCGAAGCGGTCCTGCGGGTCAACGGCCGCAGCGCCATCTTCGCTTCGGTTCAACGCCGGCCCGACGCCAACACCATAACCGTAGCCAACGCCCTGCTCGCCGAAATCGAGGACATAAAGAAAACCCTGCCTCCGGGCGCAGACCTGCAGATCCTCTGGGATTCCTCGGAGTCGATCAAGGGCTCGGTCACCAGCGTCGCCACCAACCTCATCCTCGGCGGCATCCTCGCATCGATGGTGCTGTTCGTGTTCCTGCGCCGGTTCCGGGCCACGATGTTCGTGGCATTTGCGATTCCAATCTCGATATTCTTCGCCGTGCTCTTCATGTACCTGTTCGGGTTCACCATCAACATCCTGTCCATGGCCGGGCTGGCGATTGCGGTCGGAATGGTGGTGGACAACGGCGTGGTCGTGTTCGAGAGCATCTTCCGCCGCCGCGAACAGGGCGAGGAGCCGGTCAAGGCAGCAAGCGAAGGCACGGCCAGCGTGGCGATGGCAATCACCGCCTCCACCCTGACTACCATCGCGGTATTCCTGCCCCTGCTCCTGCTCCAGGGCATCATCCAGGTGTTCTTCAAGGAACTCTCCCTGGCCGTGGTCTTCTCCCTGGTCGCGTCACTCGGCGTGGCCCTGACCCTGATCCCGATGCTGGCCAGCCGGTATCTGAAGCTGCCACCACCGGGCACGCAGTCGAAAGGCTTCCGGGCGTGGTCCGAACGGGCCTACGAAGGAATTGAAACCCGGTATGAACGTCTCCTCGGCTGGGCCGTGAACCACCGCAAGCTGGTCATCATCCTTTCGGTCGTCCTCCTGCTCGCGAGCTTCGGGACCGTCCCTTTCATCGGCACCGAGTTCATGCCGAAGCAGTTCGAGAACTTCCACGAAATCTACGCCGAGATGCCGGTCGGAACCAGCATCGAGAAAACCGACGAGGCGGTCTCTGAGCTGGAGGACTACATCGTCGAGACCTGGCACGACGAGTATGAGATGATCGCGGTCCAGGCCGGCGGGGCCGCCAACATGTTCTCCGCCATCTTCGGCGAGGCCGGGGCCAATAACGCCAAGATCGACCTCGTGCTCAAGGACCGCGGCGACCGCAAGCACTCAACCGACGAGATTGACGCCGACATCCGACGACGGGCGTCCGAAATCCCGGGCCTGGTAGTCCGCGCCGGCATGTCGGGCGGAATGGGCTCGGCATTCATGGGTGGCGGCGCACCGCTTCAGGTCGACATCCTCGGCCACGACCTCGAAACCGCGGATTCGCTCACCAGCCTCATCATGTCCGCAATCGACACC
>JAUWNN010000223.1 GCA_030612625.1 Caldifarciminota bacterium | reverse complement strand
ATCAACCCGCAGCACAATCGCCTTGACCCGTTTGTCCTTGCGTGCGGCCCGGATTGCCCGGACCATAGTCTTCGCGCCCACGGTCATATCACCGGTCAGGAAATCGGTGCCTGACTCGCCCGACGCGATTCCGCCGCACGCGTAGACAATGGCGATTGCCGGCGGTCTGTGCCACTCGTAGTCGAAATCAACCCGGCCCAGGTACTTCTTCTCAGTGACCTTGCGGAATCCTTTTACTTCTTCCTTGAGCAGGTCGTCCAGTTCGTCGTGATAGCAGGTGGTGTCAATCAGACCTGCATCCTTTGCCTCATGGGTCATGAAGAACCCGCGGTTCACCAATTCTTCCAGTTCGGCTGTGCTCATACCCCGGCCCGCGCTTGCGCCCTCAAGGAACTCCTCGTACACCACATCAATCAGGGCCTCAAGCTGCTCCCGGTTGGTTGGAGAAAGCGAATCCTCAGTGAACATCTCCACCGCGGACTTGTACTTGCCGTACCGCTGAAAGTCGAACTCAAGTCCCAGCTTCTCAAACGTTCCTTTCAGGAACAGCGCCCCCATCGAAATGCCCGGGATGTTCACATCGGTAAGCGGGTGGCATACTATTTTGTCCGCGACCGAAGCAAGGTAGAACCCGGTCATGCCCAGACCGGTCGTGTACACGTACACCTTCTTGCCTCTGGCCTTGAATTCCACCAGCGCGGCGCGTAACTCCTGTGCCTGAGCAAATCCCGCCCTGAAACCTTCCAGCTTCAGCACGATGCCGGCAATGCTCCTGTCATCGCCGGCCCGTTTCACCAGGTCCAGCAGTTCCCAGGTTGTCCTTGCCGGCTTCGAACCCATCAGGCTGAATCCCGGTCTCTGGTCAGCAACCGAGCCTGAAAGCCTGATTTCCAGATAGCGCTTCGGCTCAGGAAACAGAGTGCGCCGGTCCTCCTTTCCAAACCGGACAAAAGCCCCGGCCTGATTTCGTTCTCCGACCCGTGTGCCGACTCCGCCCAAGCTCACCTTGCCCAGTCCGAGCCTGACCCCAGCCGAGAAACTCCAGTCGGTCGGCTTGACCCTGCCTGCCAGAACCACACCGTCAAACGGCTCTGTTTCGACGCCAATCACCGGGTTGCGCAGATTGGTGGGCTGGACGTCAGTAGTCAGTGTCAGCCGGTTTCCGAATGGCCTGACCCCGGCACCGACCATCACACTTCCCCAGTCATGGTTCAGGTCATTCCAAACACCACCCAGAGAAAACCAGCGAGTCGGACGCCACATCGCTCCCAGGTCCCATTTCGTAACCGAGTCACGCACCAGCCTGACGCCGGAATACAGACCGCGTTCGCCCAGACCGAAAGCAAAACCATACCGTTCCTCTGGCTCCCAGAAAGCTCCAACCGGGCCCACGTTGGCCGCAAAAGCGTTATTGCCCCAGAACCCGTCCGGTTTGAAGTTGTACAAGTAGTAGAAGTCGAACTCGCGGTTCATGCCAAGCCCGGCCGGATTGGCGAACACGGCCAAAGCATCATCAGTCGTTGCGACTGACAAAGGCATCTGGGGCGCAGACGCCACCAGCAGACTAATAACCAAACCAATCATCTGTCCTCCATATTCAACTTCCCACTTTGAGTCCGGGGGTAATCTCCTCTGCGCCTAGCGGTGAAATCCAAATGTCTAAATCCAAAATCCCAATCAAATCCAAATGACTGAATGACCAAAAGGATATCCGGTTCCCGTCCCGCCATTCAGACTTTGGCCTTTGACATTGATTTGAACTTCGGGCTTTGGCATTTGTCATTTCCTCTGTGCTACCCTTATGCTTCTCACTTTGTCCCAGTATTTCCTGGGCACTGCCACGGTCACCACCGCGCACCGGTCAAACGCCTTGGAATCCAGAACCTTAATCACCTTTGCATCACAAACCCGTTTGCCCGACCGGTCCAAACCAGCCACCCGGTCGCCCTTCTTCGGTCTTGGCAAAAACTCATACGGCAGAGCAACAGTCGCGTGGATTTTAGAATACACATAGTCCACTACAAAGATTGCCAGGCCCGGACACCGGGCAATACACATCGTGCAGCCATTGCACTTGTCAAAGTCCACCTTGGGCAGGCCGGTCAAATCGCCCTCAATCGTAATCGCCTCACGCGGGCAGGCATACGCGCACGGATTGCAGGGGATATTCTCAATGCACTCGACGATGACAACAGGCCCTTTCTTGAGCCGAGAAAGAAGCGGAATTACACCATGCTTCTTCAACTCCCGCTCAGAAGCGACCCCGGTCCGCTGGTGCTGCTTCATTGGAATGTCGAACGGAGCGGTTCCCTCTGCCACACCTTTGCGTTCTTGGTGCCTCGGTGTTTCAATCCGCAATCCTCAATTTGCCTTTGGGTCTCCTTGGTCCCCGGCCTCCAGCGGCTTTCACCTATTCCTTGAACCGGAACCGGCTGACAAAATGGCGCATCGGCAGGTCCTGTCCGTATTCCACTTCAACTCCCGGAATCCCTTCCCTCTGTTCGTACAGCACCCCGATAGCTTCTGCCGCAGCTCGCAGGTCGATATCCTCATAGCAAAGCCTTGGCACCGCGGCCCGCACATTGTTCACCCTCGGTTCCGAAGGCACTTCCTTACCTCCGACATTCCTGCCGAACGCATACACTCCCAACTCACACAGCCGGTGACCTGCGACCAGCAATAGAGCGGTCAAGCTTATGCCCGGGAACTGCTCATCCGAAAGCCCGGTGCCCTCAAAGAACTTGTCCAAGTCCAGATAGACTGCATGGCCGCCAACCGGCTTGATGACGACATCCGCTCCGCAGGCTTCATCAACCCGGGCCCCAAACCGCTGCACCTGGGAAATCCGATAGTCAAGAAACCCACGACTGACAACCGTCTTCAGTCCTTCAACCGCTCCTTTCAGGTCTCTTCCGGCCAAGCCACCGTAAGTCGGATGACCTTCGACCAGAACCTGATGCCCGGTCAACGCCGCCTGGAGTTCAGGGTAGTTCTTGCTCAGGAATCCGCCTTCCTTTGCCACCAGCGCGCCGCCGATGTTCACCAGCCCGTCTTTCTTCAGGCTGATATGGAACCCGTCAACCTGCTCAAACATCAACCGTACAACCTCGGCGATGCTCCTGTCCTGATGCCCCTGCTCGAACTGCCGGATGAACCACGCATTCTCCGCAAACCGGCACGCATCAAACATCAGCGGCAGACCGTGGGTATGACACAGCTCGCTCACCCGGCGCATGTTCTCAAGTGAAACCGGCTGCCCCCCGCCGGTATTGTTCGTAATCGTAAGATAGACCAGCGGAACCCGCTCCCGCATCTTCGGGTCATCAAGCAGCACTTCAAGTCCGGCCACATCCATATTACCCTTGAACCTGGCTTGCCGGTCTTTGGCCAGCGCTTCCTTGCAGAACAGATTCCTGCCCTCAAAACCATTCGCCTCAATATTGGCCATTGTTGTGTCAAAGTGGCCATTCGACGGAATAATGTACCAAGGACGGCCATCACCCGTGGACTTGCCGCGCGTCTCCAGTATCCGGCCCAGACAAGTGAAAAGCCCGTTCTCCGCAGCCCGGCCCTGGTGGAAAAGGAACACATTCTCAAAGTCCTTATCCAGATTTTCCCATTGCGGACCAAAGGTTTCGACGACCTGTTCCTTGAACTCGAAATACCCCTCATTTGAGCCATAAGACTCATCACCAAGAAGCAATTGCGACCATTGCCGCATCGTCATTGTTGTTGTGCCCGAATCGGTCAAAAGGTCGCAACCCGGAATCATTCGGGCCGGGAATTTGAATACATTCAGGCCCACCGCTTCAACCATCCGGACCCGCTCCTGGTAATCTTCTATCAGATGTTCGCGGAAAGAAACAGCCGCGTTCCGATACGGCCTGGGCCGTGCTTCTATTCTGGAAAAGGCACCGACCCAATCATCCAGAAAAGACGACATGGCCGATTATAAACTCAGGCTTTGGGCAGTCAAGGAACGGACCGACCGCGAACAACCTCTCAGCATGTGGTGGACAGCGGTGACCGCCAAGCCCGCCAGAAGAAAGACTAAACACTAAGGCACGAAGGACACAAAGAATGAACCACAGATAAACACCGATAAACACAGCGAAGGTAGAAGGCAGGGAACAGGGCTCAGGGGTCAGGGAAATGACCAATGAGCGGTAAGCGGAGTTCGCCACAAAGGCACGAAGTGAACCCCTCTCGTCATTCTGAGGTTCCCCTTATGTCATTCTGAGGCGAAGCCGAAGAATCTCAACCGCCAAGATATGAACCAGACTGTTCAACTCTAACTCACACGAATTCAGGCAAACTTCATCTTCAATTCACGGGCAAATGCTGCTGCTCTTTCCAAATCCTCGGCGTTGGGCCTCCCTTTGCTGATGCCGCCCACCAGTTTGAGCGGGCCATAGGTATCGAAGCCTTTGCAGTGAAACTGGCCGATGACCTTATATCCCTTTTCTGCCAGCTTTGCCTTGAACCGTTCATTGTATGCCGCCTTTCCGACGCCGCTGGTCGAAAAGACGAAGGCCTGCTTGCCCGGCGAAGTCGGCAGACTGTCAACCAGGCTGAGCACAGAGCGGTGGAACTGTGAAACGTAGATTCCGGAGCCGAACCCGATAAGGTCGCAGTCTGAGACCATATCCGCAAAGACTTCAGCCGGCTTCAGCAGTCTGGCCCCGAGCTCGCCGGCCATTGCCTTCGCGACCTTCTCAGTATTCCCATGATGCACCGAGCTATAGACTATCAAAGCTTTCATCCATTCCTCCTTACGGCTTGTCGGTTGCGCCACTTAGATTGCTTGATTCCATCGTCTGGAGGATAGTGGAAAGCGATTCGGTGTCAACACGGCGGGCAGAACTCAACCGCCAAGTCCGCCAAGAGAAAGACTAAACACCAAGGCACGAAGGACACGAAGAAGGGGATGTAGCCACAGATGATTGGAACGAGGAAA
>JAUWNN010000289.1 GCA_030612625.1 Caldifarciminota bacterium | reverse complement strand
GTTCCTCTTGATGACATCCGTCACGAAGTCCGACACGGTGTTCGTCATGACCCTTGCTCTGACTTCGGACGCGGTCGTCGTGCTCTGGCTCGACATGACATCCGGCATGAGCACCGGAAAGAAGCTCAGGCTGAGAACGGTTACGGCCTTCGCCCCGATGCCCGACATGACACCCATCATGGTGCTCATCACCATCACCGTCACGACCCTCGCCAAGACCGCCGCTACGCCGACCCACCTCTACCCTTGACTCGCTGCGTCACCAGGCTAACAGGGCAATCCGGACAAGTATCCGAGGAAGCATCCTGGACCGCAGTCCGGTGGGGTTCAGTGGTCAGGCACGAGTCTGGGAAAGACTTCGCCGGGTTCGGGTTGCGATTTTGGACTTGACAGCCAGGATAGGGCTAGTATAGTTAGGGGTGTCTAACAATGTTAGGGAGGTAATGCTTTATGGTTGATACTCTTGGGTCCAGCAAGCTGGGCCAGAGCGCTGAGGACTACCTTGAGGCGGTATTGGTGCTTGGCCAGAGCGGTCATGTGGTAAGGGTTACCGATTTGGCTGAGCGCCTGGCGGTGAGCAAGCCTTCGGTGGTTGCCGCGTTGGCGAGTCTTGGCGGAAAAGGGCTTGTGAAGCACGAGCGGTACGGCGGGGTTGAGTTGACAGTGAGAGGCACAATGCTGGCCGAAGAGGTTTACCGCCGGCACCAATTGCTGCAGAAGTTCCTGCGCGATGTTCTGGGTGTTCCTGATGCGGTCGCGGCTAAGGATGCCTGCCGGATAGAACATGTGCTTTCACCGGAGACAGTGGAGCGGCTGGTTGAGTTCGTCCGGGAGCACGGGAACGGCGAGCCGGTTTCTCTGAGTCACATGCGGGAGCACCTTGACAGGCCCGAGGGCAAGCCGAAGCGGAGCGGGCGGTGAAGCGGCTGAGCGAGCTTGAAGTGGGTGGCAGGGCAATCGTCAAGGGTTTACAGGGGGACCGTGCAATCCGGCGCCGCCTCATGGACATGGGTCTGGTGCCTGGGGTTGAGGTCAAAGTGAGTAAGGTTGCACCGCTGGGCGACCCGATTGACATCGAAGTGAAAGGGTATCATCTGTCATTGCGCAAGGACGAGGCTCGGGTGGTTATGATAGAGGAGGCAGAATGATGCCGCTGTCAATGATGAACTCGGGCGAGCGAGGCCGGGTTGTTCAGATTCGGGGTGGCCGCGGCATGGTGAACCGGCTTGCGGATATGGGTATCAGGGAAGGAAGTGAAATTGTAGTGGTGACCGGACAGAGACGCGGGCCGATAATGGTTTTGCACGACAATACCAAAGTGGGAATCGGGTTCGGCATGGCGCGTCGGATTATGGTAGAACCGACCGGCGTGCAGCAAGAGAAGGAAGCCTGAGATGGCCGGTAAGCCCATCAAGATAGCCCTGGCCGGAAACCCGAATTCCGGCAAGACTACTGTTTTCAATGCGCTGACCGGGTCCAGGCAGTATGTTGGTAACTGGCCTGGTGTGACGGTCGAGAAGAAGGAAGGCAAGTTCCGGTTCGAAGACCATGAAGTGACTGTAGTGGACTTGCCTGGTACTTATTCTTTGAGCGCTTATTCGCTGGACGAGAAAATTGCCCGGGATTTCCTCGTGAATGAGCGGCCGGATGCGGTGGTCGCGGTGGTGGATGCCAGCAACCTGGAGCGGAATCTGTACCTGGTGGCGCAACTGCTGGAACTGGGCGCCAAGGTGATTGTCGACCTGAACATGATGGATGTGGCCCGGAGCCGGGGCCTCACGATTGATGCCCGGAAGCTGGAGCAGGCACTGGGCGTCAAGGTGGTGGAGACAGTGGCTTCGCGAGGCATCGGTCTGGACCGATTGCGCAGGATGATTCACGACATCCGCAAGGATGAACCGCCGCCCGGATTCAAGGTTTTCTACGGTCGCGATGTGGAAGCGGCGATAGAAGGGTTGGCCGGGCTGGTTGTGGAGAAGCAGCTTACCCGTGGTGTTTCGGCACGCTGGCGCGCGCTGAAGCTGCTTGAAGGGGACGAGACCGAAATCGTCCTGCTGGAGAGCAATCCGGATGCGGCCGAGGTACGCGCGGAACTGGAGCGGATACGAACCGAACTGGAACATAAGTACGGCTATGATTCGGAAACCGCAATCGTTGAACGCAGGTACGGGTACTTGAACGGCGTAGTCAAGGAATGCACGCATCGCGAGCCCGGAGTTGCGGGCCGGCTCACCATGTCGGACAACATCGACCGGGTGGTAACCAACCGGTGGCTTGGAATTCCTTTCTTTCTGCTGCTGATGTGGGGAACATTCCAACTGGTGTTCAAGCTCGGTGACCCGCTTATTGGCTACATTGAGGCTCTGTTTGAGTGGTTTGGTGGTCTGGTTTCGGGTGCTCTGGCCGGCTCACCGGCCTGGCTCAGTTCATTCCTGGTTGATGGTCTGATCAACGGTATCGGTTCGGTGCTGGTATTTGTCCCCAACATCGTCATTCTGTTTCTGGTCATCTCTATACTTGAGGATTCAGGGTACATGGCCAGGGCCGCTTTTGTGATGGACCGGTTCATGCATGCTTTGGGGTTGCACGGCAAGTCTTTCATTCCGATGATTATCGGTTTTGGTTGCAATGTGCCGGCAATTATGGCGACCCGGACCCTGGAGTCACGCAAGGACAGAATCCTGACCATCCTGGTGAACCCTTTGATGTCGTGCTCGGCCCGATTGCCAATCTACACTTTGTTCACCGCAGCGTTCTTTTCCCGGAACCAGGGTCTGGTTGTTTTCTCGCTCTATCTCATGGGGATAGTGCTGGCGATTGCCATGGCCAGGATTCTCAAAGGTATTTTCTTCAAGCATGAAGTGGCACCTCTGATTATGGAGTTGCCGCCTTACCATTTGCCCTCAATCCGCGGAGTGTTGAACCATATGTGGGAACGGGCCTGGCTTTTCGTGCGCAAAGCCGGAACGATTATCGCCGCGGTTGTGGTGTTGATTTGGTTCCTGGCCAGTCTGCCCTGGGGTGTGGAATACGCATCCCAGGCGTCAATCATCGGCAAGATCGGTATGTTCTTCGCACCTGTCTTCTCGCTTGCCGGATTCGGCAACTGGCAGGCAGCAGTGTCTCTGGTATTCGGGGTCCTGGCCAAAGAGG
>JAUWNN010000240.1 GCA_030612625.1 Caldifarciminota bacterium | reverse complement strand
GAATGTATGTTTGAAACCTGAGATATCTTAGGATGAGGCTAGAACCACCATCTAATTTGCGACGATCGCACGAAATCCACGAAACAGAAGTAACCGCAGATGAATACCGATGAACGCAGATTCCTTTCCGGACCCTATCTGTGCAATCTGCGTAATCTGCGGTTCGTGTTCTTCGTGTCCCTTCGACTCCGCTCAGGGCAGGCTTCGTGGCTCTATTTCGGTCCTTGGGCAGGAACAGGAACGCGGCTAGCCGACGTCCGGGTCGAACTCGGGTCCCAGCCTGGCCTTGAAAAACAACTGCATCAGCCAGTTCCAGCCCCGGAATTCAAACACCTCCCGGGCAACGATTGCACTACCTATTGCCGAGCCCACCGGCCCGGTCACACCCTGGGATTCGATGATGATGCGCAGGACCATATGCGCGATAGTCCAGCCGGCCACCACGCCGAACACGAAACTGAAAAACCCGTCCATCGTCCCGAAGGACCATTCGGTAACGGTGAACAGCCAGCGCCCCGCAACGAAAGCGCCGACACCCAGAAGCACGAAAAGGACAAGCATCACCAGCGTCTTCTCCAGATGCAGCGCCTGCGCCACGCCACCGGACAGTTTCGTGGCGGCCACCGCGGCAATGACGAGCCCGGCCGCGTCAAAGAGCGGCAAACCCATACCGTCCACTTTGCTTCCCCTGATTGTCTGGACCACGGCCACGCCCAGCACAATTGCCAGAGTCATCCAGTCAAACCACTGCATACCGCCTCCTTTGCCGAACTTGCCTGCCGGCCGGAAATCCTCATAACCCAATCCATCCCGGTCCTTTTTCTCAACCTGACTGCAATCCTGACACTGATACCCATATATCGGCATACGTCACTTGCATACATCTATTATATACAGCCAAAAGGGTGCTATTGTCAAGTCCGGCCTGGTGGCACGATGCTGACCCGACCCTGCAGAAATCCATTGACACATACTGACTCTGGCTATAATTGTATATCAGGCTGAAAGGATCGCAAACCATGTCCGACAAGCGAAGTCGGAAGAGGTTGCTTTTCGGACTGACGCCCCAAGGTTCGAATTCGTGTAAGGAGGTCAGATGAAACGCTTGAGTCTGTTGGTTCTGGTCCTGGCCGTATCGGTCGGCCTGGCTCGCAGCATCACTGAAGAGTTCCGCTATTCCAGTGATGCGCTGAAGCTCGGGACCGAGAACGGCTACACCACGGTTGACTTCACCGGCGCAATTCACGCCGAGCCCCTGGGCGTGCCCGACCTGCCTGTCTTTCCTTGTCAGGTGGTGATTCCGCCCACTGCTGAGCTGACCGGTCTTGAAGTAACCGCAATTGAAGAAGAACCGCTAGCAGGGACTTACGACGTCCTGCCGGTTCAGCACCCGGTTCCCTGGATGGAAACCCCACCGAAGCGTCCGTTTGTCCAGCCTGACCAGAAGGTCTACTCGGTCAACACCACCTTTCCGGTCCAGGCGGCCCGGCTCGGCAAAGCGGGCAACAAGTCCGGATACCAACTGGTGAGCTTCGGCGTGTCCCCGGTGCGGTATGACCCGGTGACCCGCAAGCTGCGTGTTGTCACCCGTCTCAAAGTGCGCATCAGTTACGACAACCATAAGCGCCACGTTCCTTCCTACACCGAAACCCAGATTGCAGTTCACGGCGACCAGGTCCGGCAGTTGGTTCTCAACCCGCGGGACGTGCGCCGCTTCGCCCCGCCGAAGCGGAGCCGCAGCTACGGCTCGGCATTCCTGCCCCCGGGCGACTTCGAGCACGTGGTCATCACCAAAGCCCCGTGGGTCGACTCGCTCCAGCGGCTGGTTGACTGGCGGACCCGGCAGGGCTGGCGCTCGCGGTTCATGCTCGAGGAGTCAATCTGTGCGGTGTATCCGGGCCGCGACACCGCCGAGCAAATCCGCAACTTCATCAAGGATGCGGACACCATCTGGGGCACTATCTTCGTGTTCCTTGCCCGCAACGACTATCCCGGGCACGGTGACGTCCGCGTGACCTATCCCTACAGCAGCTATGTGCCCAAGTCGGACATGTACTACTCGGACCTGGACGGCTCCTGGGACTCGGACGGCGACAACCGGTTCGGTGAGATGGCCGATTCGGTGGACGGACTTGCCGACGTGTTCGTCGGGATGATTACCATCACCGACGGCGCCGAGCTCAGCAACTACCTGAACAAGCTCTTCCGGTACGAGTTCACGCCCGACACCGCGGTTGTCTGGGTCACCAAGAGCCTGCTGCCCAACGGTGTCAGCTTCTCCAATGAGTACAACGACTCGGGCGCGGTCGCGACCCCGACCCCGCCCTGGTTTGACTGCAAGATGTACACTTCAGGCGGCATGGTGACCCCGAGCCCGGCTAAGTACTGCGATTCACTGAACTCAGGCTATTCCATCACATCGGTGATTGCCCACGGCAGCCCGGACCTGTACACTCTGGGTGGCAGCGTAACCAGTTCGATGATGCTCGGGCTGACCAACACGAACCGGCTCAACTTCATCACCTGCGTCTGCTGCAACACGGGTGAGTGGAACCTCGGTTCGACCAACGGCGACTGCATCGCCGAGAACATGGCATTCCACGCCCCGGCCGGCTTCATCGGCGTCTGCAAGAACGACAAGTCCGGCTGGATCCGGGTGGCCGAGTTCTACAACTTCTCCATCCTCTTCGGCGCGCTCGGGTACAACACTGCGCGCCGGGTAACGCAGGGTGAAGCGCTCGCTTATGGCAAGGACTACTGGAACTACACGATCAACGACTCGGGCAAGTGGCGCATGGAGGCCATGGAGCGCAACCTGTTCGGCGCGCCCGCGGTCCCGCTCTGGACCGGGCAGCCGTTTGAGGTTTCGGTCACTGCGCCCGGTGCAATCAATGTCGGCTCCAATATCCCGGTGCCGATTACCGTGACCGACGGCAACTATGCACCGGTTGAATCCGCAATGGTCTGCCTGCTCAAAGGCGACGAAACCTTTGGCCGGGGCTGGACCGATGCCACCGGTCAGCTAATTCTCCTGATGTCGCCCTTGACTCCAGGCCAGATGCAGTTGACCATCACCTGCGCCAACAACATCCCGTATCTCGACTCGATTCCGGTCATGGCTGCGGGCAGATTCGTCTGCTACCTGCGCCATTCCATCAGCGACCCGCCGCCCGGCGGGAACAATGACAGCATCATCAACCCGGGCGAGACTTTCCGGATTCCGACCTGGGTCAAGAACTACGGCGACTCAACCGCGCGCAGCGTCAACGGCAGACTGATTACCCACACTACCGGTGTCACCATCACCGACTCAATCAAGACCTTTGGTGACATTGCCGGCCGCGACAGCGCGTACAACGCCACCGGTTTTGGAATGCAAGTAGCCAACGGTCTGCCCAACGGGTACGCGATTCCGTGCTCGCTCGTGTGCAAAGACAACCTCGACTCCACATGGGTATCTTATGTCACATTCCGTGTCGGCGCTCCGGCCCTGGTATTCGTGGACAAGACAGTCAAGGACTCGATGTCCGCCCGGCCGAACGGCAAGCTCGACCCGGGTGAAACCGTGGACCTGGAAGTCACAATCCGCAACTCAGGCATGGGCCATGCCCACAACGTCCACGCTGTTCTGCGCTCAGGCGACCCGAGAATGACCGATCCTGACTCGCAGGCAGTTTACGGCACTGTCCCGGCGGGTAGCACCAAAACCAACACGACCGACCGCTTCACCCTCCATGCCGATGCCTCAATCCCGCTGGAAACCGAAATCCCCTGCACTCTGGACCTCCTTGCAGATGCCGGCTATTTCAGCCAGGAAATCTTCGTAATCATTGTCGGTGAAATCAGACCGATTGACCCGATACCGGACGGCCCGCGCCAGCCCGCGCTCTACTGGGCCTATGATGACGGCGACTCTGCTTATGACCAGGCACCCAGGTTTGAGTGGGTGGAAATTTCCGGGGTCGGCACACGGCTGAGCCTGAGCGATGATGAAACAAAACAGGTGAACCTGCCCACCGCATTCGGCCCGCTTGTATTCTATGGCCAGACCTACACCCAGATTTCGGTCTGCGGCAACGGCTGGATTGCACCGGGTTCCTCTTCGCGGTCAACCTACAACAACACCGGGCTGCCCAACACTTCTGAACCGCCGATGCTGGCCGCGGTCTGGGACGACCTGTATCCACCAACTGGCGGCGGGGTCTGGTACTACCACGATGCGGCCAATCACCGGTTCATTATTGAATGGGATTCGGTCGCCTACTACAGCCCGCGCGACCAGCAGGACAAGTTCGAAATCATCCTGTATGACACAACGCTTGCGGCCCCGGACGGCAACTGCGAATTCACTTACCAGTACCTGAGCGCAAACAACTACACCTCCTGCACAGTCGGTGAACAGGACCCGACCAAGACCATCGTGATTCAGGCGCTGTACAACGGCTCCTATGACCGTGGGGCCTTGCCGGTTGAACCAGGCCGGGCAATGAAGTACACCACAGCCCCGCCTACAGGCATCACAGCGCCTGACC
>JAUWNN010000148.1 GCA_030612625.1 Caldifarciminota bacterium | reverse complement strand
ATCGGGCAGATGTTTGATTCTGCGCATGGTGAAATCATGCCAAATTCTGACGCCTACTGCAAGCAAGACAACGTGCCGCCCTACAACGACTTGGGCCAAAACTACCCCATCAAACTACCCACACTAACCCGCGAAGAGCCCATTTATGAGGACTCGACTTCACGTTTCCCTCCCTGTTTCTTGATTTCCATAATTATACCGGAATCCGGACCGGAAAGCAAGTCGCGCAGCGGGTCAGAAAACCGATACAGGAAATTCAACACCAAGGCACAAAGAAAGGCAGAAGTCAAAACCACAATGGCCGGTTGATTTGGAGTGCGGCAGCGTGCTGCCGCTTTTCCGCCTCCACGGAGTGCAACGCTGGCACCTCTGTGCCAGCCCGCCTCCGGCAGCGATAGGGTGACACCCTTGCGCTGCGCAGGGTATCACCCTTAATTCTCTTTCTTCCGCGAGTCTGACTCGCGCGTCGTTGCCCCGACCTGCTGAAGCTATCAGCCGTGAGCGGTCAGCGATTCGGTGTATTGTGTCCCCTGAATCCCTGAGCACGGCAAACAGCCGTCCAAACGGCCAGGTAGACTGTCGAGCAAACAGCCGACTGAACCACGTAGCAAAGGGCGGGGCAAACTGCGGACCAGACAACTGAGTAGGGAATTCGCTGGAGAGCGGAGCAAAGGGCCAAGCGGACAGCCGGATAAACGGCTCACCAAAAGGCGGACCGAACCGCAGGCCAGTCAGCGGACTGAAGGACTGAGAAGACTGTGGGGCAAGCTCCGAACCGAACAGCAAGCCAGACAGTTCAGCAAAGGGCCATCTGCACTGCCGACTGAACGCCAGACCAGACAGCGAGCCAAACTGCATAGGAAACTGTCTACCAAGGGACCCGTATACGGGAAAGCTTCACTTACGAGCCCTGTCTGAGCATATGCTCATTTCTGCGGCTGCACTCTGACTCCTGCACCTCGGAGGTTGACAGCATACGGCAAGGTTGAATGCCTCCTGCCAGCCATGTCCTTGGCGGTGAAGGAACCGGTGCTCGAACCAGTGCCTCAACCGGTGCGTGAACCGATGTTAGAACCAATTCCTGAACGGATGCATAAACCGATGCTGCAACCGATTTCCCGACCGGTGTCAGAACCAATTCCTGAAACGTTCTATCAACCGATGCCTGAAACGTTGCAGAAACCGATGTGCCGAGCGATGTCAGAACCAATTCCTGCACCGATGCTCAAAACGGTCTCGCAAACGGTGTCCGAACCGGTGACCCCGGGGATGACCTCTATGCAGCATAGTATGCGGGATTTTGTGATTTCTATTACTTCCGGGATATACAATATGGAGACAGGCCGAATGCCTGTTGGCTGTGAGCGGTGGGCGGTCGGCGGATAGCGGTATGCCGCAACCGGTCGGCTACCGCGTCGCCAAGAGTGCGGCTGGCATCACCGGTCGGTCTTCCCTCGCGTTCGCTTTACTCGCTTCGGACAGCGGACATTAGGGCACGTCGGGCACAGGAACCATGAAGGATAGGCATCGGGAATTCTCTTCGTTTCTCTAGCCTTCCTCATTATCTGCAGGGCCTCGGTGAGTCGGTCGATATCCTTGGGCCGGATGGCAACGTCGAACGCCCTGTCCGGGTACAGGACATACCCACGTGCGGGTCTTTTCCCGAACTCCGCCTCGACCAGCAGCGCCTGGGCGGTCAGTTGCATACGGTCCGAACGGTACAGCTTCTTCGGCCTGGGGCCCGACTTCACTTCCACTGGCGTGAATTCGTCTCCCTGCTTAACTATGTAGTCCGGCTTTCCAGCAAGGTGGTGGTTGGGTGCGTGAAGCAACCGTGACCCTGGTTCTCTGTGCCCACAGTAGACTACTTCTCCGTCGGGCATCCCGGCCGGTCTCCTGCCGAACCCACGCCCGAATAGCAACCACAGCAGCACGCAGGCGGCCGCGAGCACAAGAAAAACATACCCGGCCATGGTCAGGCTCCAGCAAGAAGAAAGACGATACCCGCGATGCCCAGGATAACGGCGGCGGCGAGAAGAAGCCATTTCCAGCGTCGGACAGGCTGCCCGGTGTCCAGCCGCCTGTGGTATTCGGTTCCGGATTTCATCATTGCTACTTGCTCCGCCTCGATTCCGGAATCCTTGAACCACCATGCATAGGGACAGTAGAAATAGTCATGCACCTCAGACGCGGTGATTATGACATCGGCCTGGCTGTCCGATTGCCCGCGGCCCTGACTCATCGCCTACTCAATCGGCTGGCTCGGCATGGCCCTGTCGAGCACTCGCAGCAGTTCCGTCGTCCTGGCCGATAGCGCGGTTGGCAGCCCTGACCAAGGCATCCCGAAAGGCGATGATGTTCTCCTCGAACACCATGATGCGGCCTCGCGTCCGGGTATCGTCCTGCTGCAGCCGGGTTTCGCTGATTGACAGGTACTTCGTCCCGTCCGTCGTCTCCTTCACATCAAAGAAGTAGGTCCGGGTTCCCGCAGCCACTTTCTCACTGAACAGTTCCTTCCTCTCGTCCATCATTCAGTTCCTCCCTTACCTAATCGGCCTATTGGGAAACATGGGTAACGTCCCTAGGATTCCACGAGTGCTACAGCTCCTCTCCCCGAGCCAGAGAGTCGTCAATGGACTGCTGTGCGTCTTCTGCAAGAGACCCATAGAACTGCCGTGTGGGAGAGCCAACGCGGAATCTCTTGGAGATGGCATTCGCTTCGTCACGAGTAGTGATGTCCTGAGGCGCTGGCTCGCCGACGTTGCTATGTCGTGCGTAGGAAATCGCTGAGCCCATCAAGCTGCTGGCAACATCACGATGACACTCGTCGCTCACAGCGTGGGCCTGTGTGATGAGGTTGTCCGTGAACGCCACCTGCGTCCGTACGAAGGTGTGTGGTGCGAAGCGCAGGATGTTCCCGACGAGTACTATCTTGGCCCGGTCACCGGAATCAGTCCATTCGCGAAGAACCCTCAGGCTGGTGTCGGTTGTGAAATTCTGGGAGAGTCCTTCTACGAGGCTCCCCAGCCAACTGAACAACTTGCCCTTCGCCCGCCGCATCCGGGCCAGAGTTCGCCGGAGTACTCGCTCATCCTGACCGTTCTCGACGATGCCTGCCAGCGCCCTGGTCAAGTCGACCTTGGAAACTGGCTTGTAGTCCGTCTGCTTGACTCGCTGCGCGTGAGCGATTCTCCTGAGCATTAGGTTCACCACCGCGACTGGCATCCGTCTGGAGACGCGGTTCAGGAATTCTCCCGTGCAGTGCCCTGCCAAGGCGCGGACTGGCACGAGCTTCCTCAGAATCGTCCGGAGTGTGCGGTCCGAGACCCGATCCAAAGGGATTCCGCTTATCCTGTAGAACGTCCTAGCGAGGCCCTCGGCCAGTCCAGGGTCGTTGCCGATGTCCACTTCGGCTGCCAGCCTGAGGGCCTCTCGGGGCCGAGTGTGCCAGAGTTGGGCCAGGCAGGCCACCGCAGTCCTCCTGACGCTGGTGGTTGGATGAACCAACAGCTCGCTGAGTATGCGGAGGTCGGCTTCCCGGGCGTCTGTGCGGAGTATGTAGCGGTACCATCCAGCGATGGACCGGCACAAGACCTCATCGCCTGTCTTGACAGCTCTCGATGCTGTGCGTATCGCTCCGCCCCTGTCGTTCTCGCGGACCCCGAAGAGCAGTGACTGTAGGTACGGACCCAGCGAATGGGATCGACGTAAGATGACAGCGTTGCACATCCGGGCTGCGTAGCGCCAGTCCTTGCCGGCTATCGAACCGAGGAGAGTACCGGCCCCATAAGTTTCCACACCTGAGGTTTCCAAGGTACGTAGCCAATCCTCCAGCGCAAGGATGCCAGCTTTCGCGATCTTGTGTCGGGACAGGAACTCGGCAGCCACCCGCCTCTGGATTGCGGCCATCTGCTCTTGATGCGTGCTGTGCTGCTTCTCAGCGTCCTTCCTTGACCAGTAGTCCAGGTCGTAGCTGTACGACACGACGCGCGTTAGGAGGAACTCGTATGTGACAGGAATGCTCGCGATGATGTCTTGGGCACGCCTGCCGACTTTCCTGTTCTGGCGGTGGGTGTGGACGCGCAGAGTATCGACTATCCTCATGTGCACTGCCGGCACGTTGCAGTTCTGGACAAGGCGTTCGAGCAACCCCATTACCTCGATGTCAGGTCCGGCCCACTGCCGACTTTCCTTCTCGGTTATCTTCCGGCCGAAGTAGGCGTTCGGCGGACGGAGCGCGTGTTCGACGCACTCCACGGCCCGCAGTACAGTTCTGACATCGCCGGACTCCATGCACCGCGCGACGACCGACAGAGCCCGACGCCGCAAAGGCCTGACCTGCCTCTCCGACAGACCAAACGAGCGCATGACGAAAGCCCCGTCATCGTAGACCGTGGTCTCGCCGTCCTTGGCCAGGATGGGGGCCACGATTTCGAGGACAGAGTATGTGTGCTTGTGCACATCCGGGGCCCTCATCCAGCGTTCTACCGCATCTAAGACCAAACCCTGCACAAGGAACGGCTTGTGCAGGTCGTAGCCTACGATATCTTTGAGAATCCGAATCGCATGCTGTGGGTTTGGGTTCAGTATACGATTGTCATCCTTGCCCATCGCCCACAGTAGGTCGTAGCAACGCGGGAAGTACTCCAAGTTGAGCGACACTCGCCGGAGCAGTTCCGGCAACTTCTCCACGACATCAGCGTGGGTGTATGCGTAGATCTGGGAGAACACACTGTCTTCATCTGCGGTAGCAGGATTGCGCCAAGCATATTCCACCAGATCCAGAATGCGCGCAGGCAGGTATCGCGCTGCATCCTCAAGTCGATCCAGCACGAGACAGCGTCCGGAATGAGACCCAGCTTTGAACTGGGTGACAACCTGCCGCCAGATGTTGTTCAGAAGCTCGGTGCCCTGCACGGTCTGCCAGTCCAGTTCAGCGAGATTGCGCAGCAGTTCGCCGAAAGAGACACCCTTGAAGGCTTTGTACACCCTATCCGCGTAGCGGGTGGGCGTTTTCTGCCGCGTGAGGCATCTCTCATGCAGGATGTAGTCCGATAGCACGTCAGGCACGATTCTGACCGTGTGCCCTCGCCGAAGCAGGATTCCCGAGTGCTCCAGTTCGTCTATCGCCTTGAGTACTTCGTCCTCAGGCCGGCCGAGGAACTGCGCTACTGCCGAGCAGCCTCGGTGGTCATCAGGACGGATCGGCGCGATCGCAGCTACTAGCTCGAGGAGCTTACGGCAGAGTTCCTCGTCAGCCTCATCGGTCAGCTTGCCGAGTATCTCATCCCGGAATCCGTCCAGCACGATGTGCCGGAACTCTTCACTGGTGACAGAGCGGCTGGGGTATACTGCATCTCGTCTCATCAGACCACCAGCGACCACCGTGACGAGGGGACAGTCTCTGGTCAAATCGGCAAGCATGTCCGCGTGGTGCTGCAGCTTGCGGCCCAGAACCTGTTTGGCCAGCTTGCGGACTTCATCCTTGCTGAGTTCCTTCAGCTCGGGCAACTCGACAATCTCGTTCGGACTGAACGACCGGAGCTCTGACCTCAGCGAATCGACCCCCTGTGGCCTTGCCGAGAGAATAAGCTTAATTGTGTGGTTCCGACCTCGGATCAGTTCCAGTAGAATCCCCAGGTCCCGTCGGCGGTGAGCATCATCCACGACAACGACGCACCGTTCGCAGGGAAGCTCGCCCACCTGCTCTGCGGTTAAGGGGAGATTGGTGCTGATGTAGTAGATGGGCAAACCGATGACTCTCCATTGACGCCGGAGCGTCAGGTCGTGCAGTATCTTGGACTTGCCGATACCGCCTCTGCCGTAGAGAAGGGCAACACGCTTGGTCGGGGACTTCAGGAAGCGGCGCAGACCAGCCAGGTAGTCCCTACGCCCGACCAGGACGAGAGCGTGGTTGAAGAGACGGTTAGGGTCGACGAGCTCGCGGAAATAATCCTCAGAGAGTTGGTATACGGACAGGGGCGACAGGCCGAGGAACTCCCTGACCCAACTAGGACCGAAGCTGGCCAGCACTACCTTGCGGGCGATCTCCTGTGGCAAACGTGTCCGGACTGTCCTGCTGATGTCCTCAGCATCCCAGAGCGTCCACTTCCGCCGCCGACGCATCGTCTGTCTGAGCTTCGTGCTGGCGAGTTTCGTGATGAGGATATAGTGGTGGTCAGCCTTCACCCGAGTCTCGTTAATCACCTTGCGTGCAGAAGACGGATAGAACTTCTTGACCCGCCTGCACTGGTATGTGGCAGTGTTTCCGTCGTTCATCTTCGCTAGGATATCTATGCCTTGCTGAGGGTCACCTAGTCGGCCGTACTCATGCGCCTCTTCGACGTCGCGCAGCGCCGATATGAAATCCGTGCAGAACCGTTGGAATCCCTCCCAAGTAAGATGCCCCAGGGGCAGCTCCGGCGCGGAAGGCGCCACCGGGGGGTCCGTTCCCGCGGTGGTCTTCTTGCGAGGCCGCGTGGATGCGACCAACCGCCGACCAGCCCTACTCATCGCCTGCCCGCATATTTGGCGCAGGTGGGAATGTCAACAGGAAGTGACGGATGGCACTTTCCGCTTGCGCTTCAATCATCCACCAACTCGACTGATCCAGCGGTACGCCTCATTGCCCCTGCTCCTCGACGATGGTTATCTCCTTGTCGCTGAGCCCATACAGCTCGTACACCATCTCGTCTATCTTGGCTTGGATTGAGACGACCTTGCGGAGCAGCTTGCGGGCTTTGGTGATTACTTGCTTCTCCGTGGCCCGATAGGTAGCAAGGTCCTTGGCAATCGGGAGTTCTTTGATTTCGTCCCAAGACTTGCCTTTCCAGCCCGCAAGAACCTGGTGCAGGTACTTGAGAATCTCTTTCGGTGCGATGACTGTGACCGATTTCCGGTCCTTGCCGGACAGGCGCAAGGCATACATGTGTTCCTTGCTGCGCTTCGTGAACAGCTCGGCCGCATCCACGATGTCACCGACCCGTGTGAGAATGAACTCGTCGGTGTGCTCAGACTGCACAGTGACCTTCGGGTGGTTGTGCAGCCGGCGCAGGGCCGAGCCTTTCAGGCTTCGTGTGACCGCTTCGATGTCCGGGTCAGGCAGTTGGTCAGGCCCGGCCAAACGGGTCAGCCGAGAAGCAAAGAACCGGTTCAGCTTGGCCAACTGCTGCTTGGTCTCAATCATCAAGTCAACCAACTGAACCACCCTGTCGTGCTTCGCTATTTCCCGCTTCTTGTCAAAGTCAATACGGTGCACGGGCGCATTCTCAAGTCGGGGGAGTTACGGGGACACATTACTTATCTCCTACCCATCCGACTCCGTCTACTTGCCTTTCCTGATAGTCTTCTTGGCCCGGCGGATGGACGATACGTTCCCTGGCTGCCGGGTCAGGATGTCCCTTTCTGTCGCTCATCGCCTGCCAGCATAGTGGCCGGGTCGGTGAAAGTCAAGACGGGTCGGGCGGCGGTTCGGGGCCTGTTGTGGCTGTCGTGGCCGCAGTCGGAGCGAGGGTCGTGACGGTGAAGGCGGCGAGCGGGTTCATGGGTGTCATGTCGGGCTTCGTGACGAAGGCCATGATCGTTCTCAGCCTGAGCTTCTTTCCGGTGCTCATGCCGGATGTCAGGTCGAGCCAGAGCCCGACGACCGCGTCCGAAGTCAGAGCAAGGGTCATGACGAACACCGGGTCGGACTTCGTGACGGATGTCATCAAGAGGAACATGACGATACCGGCCAGGACGC
>JAUWNN010000168.1 GCA_030612625.1 Caldifarciminota bacterium | reverse complement strand
ATCTGCGGTTACTTCTCTTTCGTGCCTTTCGTGATTTCGTGGCTAACCCTGGTTTGGTTGCGGCCCTCCGGGGGCCGCGCTGGGTTCTTGGTGTCTTTGTGTTTAGATTCTGCCTTTTGACTTGAACTTCCTTCTTCTGCTCTTTCTGCCTTGGTGGTAAATCCTCTATATCAGTGGACGCGACTGCGGCCGGCTCTGCTGGACTCTGACTGCCTGCTGCGTAGAATGGCCGCCTGAGCACCGGACACTCTCCACTTCATTCCAGAGACGCGAATCCTGACTTCGTCCGCTCGCGCCAGATGGGCGAGCGACCGGTCGGGCCGCTGCTTGTCAAGTTCTCGCTCCCGGCCATAGTCGCGATGCTCGTCAACGCCACCTACAACATCGTCGATACTGCATTCGTCGGTAAACTGGGACACGAAGCGATTGCCGCCCTGACTCTGGTCTGGCCCCTGCAATTGACGATGATTGCACTATCGTTCGGGGTCGGAGTGGGCGCGAACTCGCTCATCGCCCGGCTGCTGGGTGCGGGCGACAAGCGGCAGGCGAACCACGCTGCTGCCCAGGCGTTCCTGCTGGGCGTGTTCAGCGGACTCGTAGTAATGGCAGTCGCCCTGTTGTGGACCGACCCGATTCTGCGTCTGCTCGGCGCCCGTCCCGATACCCTGCCGCTGGCGCGTGAATACATGCGGACCCTGATGTGGTTCGCGCCGCTGGTGTTCTTCCCGATGGTGGCGAACAACCTGCTTCGCGCCGAAGGCAACCCGGTTCTCGCAATGTCGGTAATGATAATTTCCGGCTGCACCAACATCCTGCTTGACCCGCTCTTCATATTCGGCATCGGCCCGTTTCCCGCGCTGGGCGTGCGCGGCGCTGCGGTCGCGACCGTCATTGCCCGGTTCGTCGCCGCAGTGCTCTTTATCTGTTGTTTCGCCGGCAAACGGAGCGGATACCGCTTCCGGCTGCGGCATTTCATCCCGTGGCCGAGGCTCTGGGGACGAATCTACGCGGTCGGCGCACCATCGATGGTCATCCAGCTCAGCGGAAGCGTCGTAGCGACTGTTGCCAACAACATCCTGGCCGGGTTCGGCTCAATCCCGCTGGCCGCGTACGGCGTCGTGTTCCGGTTGTTCTCTTTCGCGTTCCTGCCCTGCCTCGGGCTCAGCCAGGGAACACTTTCCCTGACCGGCTACAATTTCGGGGCCGGCAAGCTGACTAGGGTGCGGGAAATCATCCGCAAAGGCGCGCTGTCCGCCACCGCCATCACGACGTTTTTCAGCGTGCTGTTCATCGCTGTTCCCCGTTTCCTCGTCGCTCTGTTCAATCGCGAGCCCGTATTCCTGGACCTCGCCAGCCACGGCCTGCGCGTTGCCGCGCTGGCTTTCGCTCCGGTTGGCGCTCTCGTGGTGTTCACCGCCTTTTTCCAGGGTATCGGCCGGGCGGTGCCGGCCATGTGTCTGTCTCTGGCCAGGCAGGTGCTGTTTTTCCTGCCTGCTCTGATTCTGCTCGCGCACCTGTTCGGCGTCGAAGGCTTCTGGTTCGCGATTCCGATTTCAGATGTGCTGGCTGCGGTTGCTTCGGTTGTCTGGACTGCGGCGATGTTCCGCCGGTTAGGTGTGCCGCTGTTTGCCCGGACCCGGAAACCGGACTAGCCGTCCGGCGGCACCCGGTCAATCAGTCCGCTCCTGCTCCTGCCACAACCCGGCAGCCGGAAATCAGAACAGCGGCCCGAAAACGGGAAGTGTCCCTATTTGATCAGTCCTTTCTCTGCCAGCCCTTGCCAGACAACCAGACCTTCCCCAGGGCGTCTCCGGTCAGGACCGGCTCGAGGAAAACCCGAATCTCCTTGACCACCTCATCGAGGGAAGCCCCAAGCTCTGCCGGAAGGCTGCGCCGCAGGAATGCCTGCCACTGCTCCTGCTTCTCACGATTGCCCGCGAACTCATCCGACAGCCCGACCGGCACCTGGCTGAGCAGTTCAACACGGCGGCGCTCGAAGGTGGCCTCCAGCGCGGCCCGGAGCGTGTCGCCGTCAAACTCGAAGCTACGCGCCAGCGCCCGGATGTCATAGTAGTCCCGCATACGGCTGTTGGCGGTTCCCAATTCTGTGATAACCTCGAGCTTCTCCGCTATCACGGTGCAACGCGAATATGCCTTGAGCTTCGGCGCAGGCATGTCCAATAAGGTCGGGTAGCTGATGTCTTCAGGCGGAGGTACGACTCTGTCGCCGGTGCCGACATCAACCTGCAGCGGAATCCGGATGCGCTTGAGCATGGCCAGCAGGGTCACGCGGATGCCCTGATGCTCATCCTCCGCGCGAATGGGGCGCGCCCGCACCGAGTCGGCTTGGAAAACCAGCCCATCCGGTTCCACGGCAAGTTCGCAGAGAGCCCGGAAGATTTCCTGCTGCCGTGCCGGTTCCGGCGGCCCGTAGCCCAGCAGGTCGAGGTCTCTCGTCGCCCGATGCGGACTCTGCGACCAGACCGCAAACAGCATCGCACCCTTCAGCACGAACCGGTCGCGCCACTCGGACCGGCTCAGCCGGTACAGCAGGCGCTCAAGCCCATACCGCACCAGGACCGCGGCGAACTCGTCGGTGCCCGGCCTAGTCAAGGCTTTCAGCCGGTCCCGAACCGACGCCGCGACGTCAACCACCTGCCGCTTCAGACCACCGCCTTCAGGTAAGGACGCATGACGTTCGCTACCCGGCACACCTCGGCGTAGTGCATGAGTTCATCGATCGTGAACCGGCGCTCGCGCCAGCCTTCACGCAACGCCTCGATCGCCACATCCAGACCGTACTTCCTCCGGTACTTGAAGCAATCGGCCACGGCCTTGGCCACGCAGTACACCTTCACCGTGACGCCTTCGATTCTGTGCTTCTCGACTCCCTCGGCGAGAGCCGCGCCGCTGAACCTGACAAACCGCAGCGGCACGCCCGAGAACCTGGGCAGCCGGGCCTTGCCGTCAATCGCCATCCACACCCAGTGCGGCAGTTGCGTGGTCAGGGTATGGAACGCAAGAGCCGAGAAGAGACAGACGACACCGTGCGGAATCGCCTTGGCTGCTACGGCCAGACTGTGATTCTCAGTGATGTCGGCACCGACAACCTCATAGATGCCGCGGCCGCGGCGTTCAAGTACCCCCTGTTTCCACAGCCGGCGCAGCGTCTCAGGGTGTATTCCCCTTCGCACCGCATCACGTACTCGCACGATGGAAGCGTCTCCAGTAACCGGCTGTGAGACAGCACCTTGCGCGGCAAGGGATTCTTTCTCTGTGTAATAACGTCGGAGTTTACGCATAACTACCGACAATTATACACCCCTGGTCCTATCTGTCAATACTACGCTTCCTCCCTCACATCAATCTTCCCGGTCACCGCGGCGCGACCCTCCATCCTCGCGCCAGGCCTCTGCGACACGGGCGGAATCAGCCATACTCCGGCACCCGGTCAGTCAGTCACGTCTCCGGCATCGGCGTTGAATTGTGTATCGTGTCTCCATAGCTCCAGGACGACAAAGGCGAATTCGAATAACCCGGCCAGGGCGTCAAGCGCACGAACAGCGGACGGCCTGTCAGTCATTCCGCTCCTGCTCCTGCCGCAACCAGGCAGTCAGAAATCAGAACAGCGGACCGAACGGGAAGCGTTCCCATTTGATTCTGACCTAAGACCCATTATTTCAATGCTTTGCCCGGATTCGCGGCGCGAAGGGGGGCCATCCCGGGGGCAGCCCCGGGGATAACCCCGGGTATACCCCTGGGTATGACTATCCTGGCGGCCAAGATGACGGCTATCCAGGCCATTGTCCAAGTAACCTGGGCAGTGATTATCCAGGTGACCAGGCTGGCGGCTATCCAGGTGGTACAGGTAGCTATACAGCCGGTTATCCCGGTGGCGGTTACCCTGGCCGCCATCCCAGCCACCCTCCGGGCCACTCAGGGAAGCCAGTACCCCCTGGGGCTGTCCCGAAAGGTCCGGCGATATCGCAACCTGAAATTGCCAATCTGCAATCCGAAATCGAAAGACGGACAACGGAGCGTGGTCAATCAGTTACGTCTCCGGAAACGGCACCGAGTTAGGTATTGTGTCCCTTTAACTCCCTTTGCTGGTTTCCGGTTGGGCTTCCGGGGCTGAATCGAACCCGGTTTCTGGCTTCAGTTCTGCAACCGAATCAAAACGGGGTTGGCAGAGGCTTCTGCATCAGAGAATCCGGCTTGTAGGGGGAATTAGGGACAACCACCGTTTTCCTGTTAGGCCGCTATCATTCTCCACGGTCAACTTCTACTCCAATTCGCCTGCGTGTCAAGCGGCGGCGTGCGGCCATCCGGCGCTTCCGCGAATGTCAAGATTCAAGACCTGACCCTCGCCGCCCCGGACAGAAAATCGTTTACTGTGTCCCCGAGACCCCCCGGTCGCCCGCTGGACCTGCTACGGCCTGCGGCCGGATGTGCTATCGGCTATCTGCGTTCAGGTATTCGGACTGGAGCTGTAGGCTGTAGGCTGTCAGCCGTTAGCCGTCGGCTGTCGCGGTCTTCACTCTGGAGCTGTGAGGGGTAAAGCCGGACTGAGTCAGGGCTCCAGTCTGTCCGGGGGCACTTCTCTAACCTTGCCAGCCTCCATGGCGACTTTCTGAGCAATGGCCTTCTGCCTGGGCTTCTCGGGTGGCCACCGTGTGACCTCGGCATGCTGTGCGATGTCCGGCAGTGGTGCCGCGACCACTTCAAGCCCATTCATCTCAAAAACAGCCGCTCTTACGTCAGCACGGCCATGGAGCGAGCGCTGCCGGAGTTTCTCGATAGCCCTCCCGACACTCCAGAGGCCCTGCTCCTCCAAGTCGTTGTGCCGAATCACAGATAGTGGCTGGTCTCGTGGCGGGATGAACGCGTCCGGCTTCACGGTACGGTCCGCTTGCCGGATGTGATGACGAGAGAAGATAAACCGTGCGAGCATCTCGTGCGACAGCACTGGAAATGTGCTGCCGTCGCTCATACGGCAACGACCTTACTGACCAAGTCGAGAATCACATCCGGCACGGTGCCATAGAATAGCTCTGTGCCATACTGCACGCTCGCGCCAAGCAACGCTGCGTAATGCAGGTCGCCCTCGGGACTCACGCTAATCGAGAGCGTCTTATGAGGTGAGTGGTACCACTCCAGGGTGATGTGACCGTCCGGTTCGGCGCCAACCGACGGCATCTGCATGCCCAGAGGCAGGACGGCAAGAACTTTCCGAGCAACTTGGTACGTGTTATTTGTTACGGCTCTCGCGGAGTAACCATCCCAGTCTGGTTCAGAAGTTTCCCCAAGAACCTCGGTTAGTTCGTTCCAGACGCGAGATATCTGGCTGAACAGGTAGGCATTCCTCTGCCATTCGTCGTGGAGCCTCTTTGACTCCTTGACTACGAAATCTGCTTCCGGGCTGAGTCCCTGCGAGGAAACCATTTCGTAGGAAGCGAGACTGCATGTCGTCATTTCTGCCCTCCACCGAATTCCTTCAGTGCCTTGTCTGTGATGCTGTTGAAGAACACCTTGTTCTTCAGCCAGCGCATTTCCTCAAGTCGCGCCGACGGGACATCACCATCAAAACCGACCTTCTCTTTGGTAAGTACATCTATGTCGAAAATGAGGTAGCACCTACCGCCACCTTGTCCCGGTACGTCTTGTATCGTCTTGACCACTCTGACTACATAGGGGTGCCCGGGCACCTCCAGTACATCGTGATGCATGAAGCTGCGAAGAACCAAGCCTACGTCACGCGGCGGCTGAGGGGCCGGGCTGACGTAGTCCTGGTAGTTCCGCTCGTTCGGGGAAATAGGGATGCGATTGATGAACCGCAGCCCAATTCTGCCGACCTCCACTGGTCGGGCGATTTCCCAAAAGATTCCCCAGAGGCGAAGTGCCTCGCTCCGAAGCCGCTGCCAGTCTTCGTAGGGTTGCAGTCGGCTGAATACGAACCCATCCCGGTTGAACTGAGCTACGTTCTTCTTGTCGGGCGTGCAGACCCGCAGCCCTTTCCAGCCAAGGTCACGATACTCCTGTGATGGAGGTTTTCCGGGCTGCACTTTCATCTCAATCTGCGCCTCGCGCTGCGAATCCCGAAGTGGATACTCTTTGAGTTTGGCCTCCAACTTGGAACGCACGGACGCCTCATTCCAGTCCGTCGTGGCGCGTGCACGGATGTCAATCACCGCTTCGACAATCGGTGCGCGCGGCAGGCGCTCAAAAGACTCACCTATGTTGATGTGTAACGTTCCCGCATCACTCATCCGCTCATCCGTCATTGGTTATGCGTATCTGGGGTCATTACAACTTCCAGTATATCATAGCTTGCCCGGGAAGAGGGTCAAGTCTCAGCATGTTTGCCGAGCGGGATATCGCATCTGGACTTCGATGCGCCCATTGTATTGGGACTGGCCGGTCATGTCAAATGCACGCAAGGCAGCCCGCGCGACGTACTCCCGGGGATTCTCTGTGGGCTACCCGCAACTACAGTACGCGCCAACCTATGGCCGCATTGATGACGCCCGCCGCCACTTGCAGCGCTTCGTTTATCGCCTTCTCGGCCGCAAGAAGGCCCCTATCCTTGGAGTTATGGGGACACATTACTTATCTCCTACTCATCCCACTTCATCTGCTTTCTTTTCCTGACCGTCTTTCCGGTCCGGCGGGCGGACGTGCAGTTCCCTGGCTACCGGGCCAGGATGTCCTTTCCTGTTGCGCATCGCCTGCCAGCATAGTGGCCGGGCCGGTGCAAGTCAAGACGGTTCGGGTGGCGGTTCGGAGCCTGTTGCGGCTGTCGTGGCCGCGGTCGGAGCGAGGGTCGTGACGGTGACGGTGATGAGCAGGTTCATGGGTGTCATATCGGGCATCGGGACGAAGGCCATGATCGTTCTCAGCCTGAGCTTCTTTCCGGTGCTCATGCCGGATGTCATGTCGAGCCAGAGCACGACGACCGCGTCCGAAGTCAGAGCGAAGGTCGTGACGAACACCGTGTCGGACTTCGTGACGGATGTCATCAAGAGGAACATGACGATACCGGCC
>JAUWNN010000096.1 GCA_030612625.1 Caldifarciminota bacterium | reverse complement strand
GGCCGGTCCGGTTTTCAGAAACCAAGGACCATTTCATCTGGTTCAGGTGTCCGGCCGGCACTCACGACATCAGTGTTACCGCGCCGTTAAGCCTGCTGCGCAAGCTGATGCTTGTGCTCAGCGGGCTGGCATTGTGTGCGTCCATCGTGGCGCTGGTTGTTTCGACCCGGCCCAGGCGATGATTCCATTGCCAGTTACTGCTTGACGTTCTGCTGGAATCAGGTAGAGTTGGGTCCAGAATGATAAGGAGGAAGATGTGCGATACGCACTGATAGGTCTTGTTCTTTGCAGTATGGCTCTGGCTTACATGCCGGGCTCTTTTCGCTGGCAGTCTACAGCCGGATTATGGGAAGATGACTATGACCTGCTGTTTGAGCCGGCAAGGATACCCTTGATTGACGGGAATCGGGTATACACGAACCTGTCGAATTTCGTTTCGAACCAGGAAGAACAGTTCGGGACTCAGACCAGGAACTTCTTCCTTGTCGGCGGGTCGAGCAACCTTACAACGCCGTTGTATCCGGGAATCGTGTTCGACAAGTTTTGTCACAAGACCCCGCTTTTCACCGGGCTTGTGGGCAGAAATAATGATTCGCTTTTCGGAAAGGGAAGGCTGTTCTACACCGAACTCAAGGATCTGGATTCGAATGGAACTTATGACTACAAGAGGGTGGATGTAACCGAGGCCGAGGCGTGGAACCAAGGTGATAATCTTGACTGTTACGGGGGTCTGGGATTCAGGACCGGAAGTCTGCGCCTGGGATTCGGCTGCGCGCATACCGAGTCGTCGCGCAAGTACGTGGACCCTGGGTATTGCTACACCTTTCACAGGACCGATTCCAGCCTGATTACCGGGCTGCCGACATTCCTCCAGAGTGACAGTCTTGAGGGCTTTGACAGAAGCTCTCTGAGCAGAACCAGGTTTCTGCTGGGCGGCTGGTATGACCTGGACTATCTGAGTGTCGGCCTGAATGGCGGCTATGCCCTGGTGAGCGAAAATACCGGGCACAATCACAGAGGGATGACCTTTGAGGACCGAAGTCCGGCGAATCCTGCAATCGTTGACTATGTGGAAACACAGTTCACGGATACGACAAACACTCCATATCAGGGGTATCAGGCATCCCTGAGCACAGCAGCCTTCTACTGTCCCCGGGCCGAGATCGAGAGCCGGTTCTATGTCAGGCTGTATACCCAGAGCCTGGGAGTTGCCGAGGCCGGCGGGGGCCTGGAAGCCAATCATATAGATAGCGTGTGCCATCCTGGAACCGCTACCGGTTATGATTCATGTTTTCACAGGTACTATGGCCAGAGGGCAAGCCAGGGCATGGAGTTCAGAACCAACCAGCTTTTCACCCTGTCGGACAAGTTCCTGTTGGGGTTTGGCGCAGGTTTTGGGACCCGGTCATGGGAGGATTCGCTGGTTGACACCACCGGTTACTTGAGTTTCTTTTCCTATGACAACGGAGATACAATCTCGGGCCGCGAAGACTATCAGACTACGGTCAGGTCTTCGGATGAGTGGCTCAACCGGACCACAGGCAGGGCCAATATCCTGACTCTCCCGGTCGGTTTCGAGTACCGGATTCTATACCCACTGGCCCTGAGGCTCGGTGCTGTTCACAGAATTACCTGGCGCGATGTGACAAGCATTGAGGAATTGGTTGCTTCATCACCCAGGCACACCCGGATCGAGTACGGGGACGGGACCTTTTCCGAATTCGTCGGAGAGGCCCGGCAGGAAGCAGGCAAGTCTGAAACGGTGAATACGACAACTCACTCCACAGAGTTCAGCTATGGAATCGGTTACTGCCCGATTGACAATCTCCAGATTGACATCATGGGGTTCAGCAGGCTGACGAATCTCGCCAATTGGGCATTGTCTGTGACCCTCAAGTTCTAAAGGAGCGGACATGAAAAGAGTCTTTTTGGCAACAGCTATCCTATTGTTCATGGTCGGCTGTCTGGAAAAGGAAAACCTGCTGGATGTTGATACCGACCTCGGGCTTGGAACCGGTGCCGGAAATCTGCCGGTTGTGGCAGGGGTTGTGCCTGCCAATGCCCAGCAACTGATTGACGACGACCCTGAGACCCCAGGGGTCCAGGCAACTGTCATTGTCAATTTCCCTGATTACATGGATGAGGTCAGTCTTGAGGGGAATGTCTGGGTAATGAACACAACCACGGGTGAAGACGTCACCAACCTGGCAATAACTTACAACCCGGACGCGAAGAAACTGTATGTCCGCCATATGGACTGGAGCGAGAACAACGCTTATCTTCTAATTCTGGTTTCAGGCGGGGTCAAGAACAGATGGGGTTCACCGATTGACGGCAATGGGAATGGCAAGGACGACGGATGCCCTTATGACGATGCTTTGAGCACATTCTACACTGCTGGCAGCGCACCTGACAGTTGTGTCTGGATTGTGCCGCCCATAGTGACCGGTGTTACCCCTGATACTATAAGGACTGCGGATACTCTGCCCCCGATAGTCGTGGTTTTTGATGCCGGGATGGACACGACAACCCTTGTGTCAGACAACTTCTCCCTGGTTAGTGAGACAGGATCCTCAATCCAGTTGGACCGGTCAGGCATGACCCCGAATTCGGTCACCTTTATACCCAGGTCGGTGCTGAGATTCGGGAACAGGTACTTCCTGACGATTACGAGCAGCAATGTCAAGGCTGATGCTCCGAGAAACACGCCTTCCTACCTTTTGGGACTGGATGCGGATTTCGACGGCACAGAAGCTGACGAGCCGGATTTCCAGTCATACTTCCTGTGCGATACGGTTTCAGCTCCGACTGTTGCGGTTACAGATGTCGGTGACGGGCTCCAGTTCGATTTCGACCAGAGGATGGACCCTGTAACACTCGTCCTGGAAAACATCCGCGCATTTGACGAAACCGGGTACGTTCCCGGAACCCTGGTGATTTCCAACAACAACACCCGGGTAGAATACTACTTCTCAAGACCGACTCAGGGGACGTTTACGGCATTCGTTTCCAAGCAGGCCAAGTCAAGATACGGAATGATGCTTGACGGGCAGGCGACTCCCAATGGAATCGGCGGAGAGCCGTGGGACGACTTCTGGTGGCCATGACAGCTTTGGTATAAGCAGAGCTTTCACAAGAAGCGAGCGGGGGCCACACGGCCCCCGCTTCGGTTTGATTCCGGTCTTGCCTAGCGCAGAAGCATCAGTTTCTCGGTGGCCGAGCCGTCAGGTAGTGTGACTTTGACCAGGTAGACGCCGTTGGCCAGTTGTTTCGGATTCCATATCGCTTCGACTTTGCCCGCAGGGAGTTCATCATCCACAAGCGTAGTTATGGCGCGGCCGGTGATGTCGAAAACCTGAACCTTGACCCGACCCGGAATCGGCAACTGGTAGCTGATTCTGACCGAGCGGGAGAACGGGTTCGGGATGCAGGTGATGCCGGCGGGCTGCTTCACTTCCGGGTGCCCGGGTTCGAACACGACAACGTTGTTGTCATACCAGGACTGGGCGCTGTCCGCATTGGTCTCGAAGTTGGATTCGCTTGTGCCGCCGACAAAGGCAAAGGCCACTCGCTGTCTGGCGCTGGCCGGCAGGTTAAACGGGCCGACCGAGACACCGACCGACCAGTCGTAGTTGCGGTTGGAGTTGCGCATTGAAATCTGGCCGTTGAGAATCCGGTACTTATGGCCGTCGGTCACGCAGGAGTCCGGATACACGTACCGGGCGTGGTCTACTGCAGTGAGATTGGCGAATGAGGGCGGGTCAAGGATTTTGACACCGACGCAGGGGTTGGCGCTTGAGGACTGGCGCATGTATGAGAATCGCTTGGTTTCGTTGGAGTAGGCCCGGTTGCTCGTCGGACTGGAGCCGACGTCGAAGTCAGTGATGATGCCCGCATACATGCCGTTGAGCGGACTTGAACCGTCGTTCTTGATGTCATAGACAAGAATAATGAAGTCGTCATAACCAGAAGCCGCACTCATGTAGGATTGCTGGGTTACTTTCAGGTTCTTGGGTGAGGAGTGGCCACCATCGTTCATCACGCACTTGAAGTGCTCGTCACCGGCTACGGGCGGGATTACTGCCCGGAGGCTGTCGATGATTTCGAAGTCGGTGTTCGGACCGCTGGATGCGGGGTGGCCATAGAACCGGTCCACAAGGTACGAAGCGCTGTTCCCCATCAGGAAGCTGGAGTAGAACAACTGGCTGGCGCTGGTTTTGGGGTATGAGAAACCGGCGCCGAGGTCAAAGCCGGGCGGCTCAGTGAATCCGATTGAACCAAGGCAGGTGACGGACAGCTTGCAGTACCCGGTGTCATGGTCCATTACGACTGCACCCGGTGTTGGCAGTTCGCCGACAACCAGTTGAAAAGTCGGGTCCCAGGTGCCTTCAGGGCTGGTGATGTGCAGGGTGAAGCTGATCCTTGAACCGGGTGGGGTTGAGCTGGATGCGGTCAAACGGTAGGCGTCGCCGCGCGCGGTGTCGCCGGCGTTCATATTGCCATAGCTTGAAGTCGAGTCGATGAAAGTGATATGGCCTGAACCGGTGCGCAGCACACCCTGGACGCTCGTGGCCTGGGCTGCGCCGATGTTCTTGATGGTGACAAAGAGATTGGCGGTCTCGCCCGGGTCGAGCCGGTTGTTCCCGCCATCGTCAACAAAGTGGTGCAGGTAGCTGAGATACGGCTCGGGTGCGCCCTGGGTCACGCTGACGGTATTTTCATCCGGCAGTTTGTTCTTCGCGGTCGCGGTCACGTACATAATCCCTGTGGTTATCGGGTTGATGGTCAGGGATACCTGGCCGCTCGAATTGGTGTGCCCGGTCTGGTGGACTTCGTCTTCTTTGTAGCAGCAGACGAACGCGTGCTGGACCGGGCTGCCGCCCGAAGTCACCGTGACATCGAAGCTCTGGGCACCGGTCTGGATGGTCCCGGCATGGGACGCATCCATGGCTGCGGGTGGTTCCTTCCACATCGGCATGTTCGGGTCCCCGAACAGGTTGAGGCAGTAATAGCACCAGCGCCAGACAGGCTGGCTCATAGCCGAATACAGATAGAAGTCTTTGGACCGGGCATGGGTGACACCGATTTCAACTGAGTCGAACCTGAAGAAGAAGTCGTAGAACTTGTTGTCCATCTTTTCGGACGGACCCATTGACGGCGGTGTGCCCCAGCCGTACCGGGAGTTCATTATTGCGGCGACCGCACCACCGTTTGCATTGTTCATCAGGGCTTCGGCCAGGCAGTCCGAGTATTCGAAGTTGCCTGAGATGCAGGCGATGGAGTTCATGATCACCGGTCGGGTGGAATTGGTCTGGCTTCCGGCGACCGAAGTCGAGTAGATAGTCCGACCGCTCCCGTCATAGAACCCGGTCGCACTGCCGTGGGCCGCAACATGGCTCAGATGGTAGCCGTCGTTGATTGCGTTGCGCATCGGGGTGGTTGAAGTGGGGTTATGGATGTAGAAGTCGGTCCAGCCGGGCGGGGTCTGGGCTGCAATCGAGTCGGATATAATCTTGCCCGAATAGCCGGTCCAGAGCTGGACATAGGGGAGAAGCATCTTCTTCAGGTAGTCGGTTGTCGGGGTCTTTTCATAGCCGAGTACTTTGCTGACAAAGGTGTTCGCCTGGCTGGAGTTGTCCACTGAGGCCCGGCCGACATAGACATCATAGAACAGGTCAACCGTGTCGCCGCTCATCTCGCCGAAGATATTGTTGCGGTTGCCGTCCCAGGACCACTGCAGGTCAGCATAATACACATCAGCCGGGATATTGCCGGTGGTGGTTCCGACCTGGACCCGGCAGCGCCGGCATGGCACAACTGAGTTGTCGCCGGCAAGGAGCACGAACTTGAGGCCGTGGTTCTCGAAGTAGTCAATGATGAACATCCGGATTCTTTCCTGGGTGTCGCGACCTGAAGGGTAGTTGGCGTTTATCCAGGTGGTGGTGAACACCTCGGCTTTGTATCCCTTTTTGGTGCGCCATTCGACCAGGTCATCCCAGTACCCGGACAGGGAACTCGAGGTGACGATGGCATAGTCAACATCCGGGTCATCGGAAATCCTTGTCGGCGGGGCGAATCTCTGGACATCTTCAGGGTTGATGACCAGGCCGGCCACATCCCATGAGAACAGCCGGGCCTGGCTCGGGGTAAGGGCGGTCGGTGTTATGTCATTCTCGCGATAGGTGATTTCAACCTTGACCATGCGGTACAGGGTGAGCTTGCCTGAAGCCGGGACATAAGCCAGAGGATGAAGTGCGAACCCGCAGACCCGGAATCCGGATTTCGTGCCGGTGCGGGCCCAGTCCACAAGCTTTTCAGGATAGGGTGCGGCACTTGAATAGGTCGCTGCATCAGGCTTGATGAATTCCGGAGTCGCAGGCGAAGATATCGGCCTGGGAACCTGTGCCGGGTGAATCAGGTATGTGCCTGGAATCTGCTCGGGTTCAAGCGGGGTCACTTTGATGTCGGTAACCGTGGCAGTTGCCGGAACCAGGACATTGAACACCGCCTCGGGCATTATCGGTTTGCCCAGGTCCAGGGTGGTTACGAAGTCTGCAAGCTGGACAACGTCATAACCGTTGGCCTGGGTTATCACGAGGTCCTGGCTGTCGAACATGATGGTTCTGGTTACTGTGCCGGCCAGTGCCAGCAAAGGTACCAGTGTCAGCAGCAGGGCTTTTCTCACACTACCTCCTTATGATTCTTGTTGGGATTCCGGGAAAAAGAAGCTCAACTCCTTTTCCACGTCTTCTTCAGGATTGGATGCGTGGACCGCATTCATCCTTATTGAGGTGCCGAACACGGCCCGAATGGTGCCGGGTCGAGCCTGGGCCGGGTCAGTAGGGCCGATGAACTGCCGGACCCGGGACCGCACGTCCTCGGCTTCGAGTCTCGACGCTACCACAGGCCCGGAAGTGATGAACTCCACCAGGCTGGGAAAGAACTCTTTCCCTTTATGGATTGCGTAGAACTGTTCGGCCTGGCTGCGATTGAGACGGCGCATCACCAGACCGGTGATAGCGAAGCCGGCTTGCTCAAGCCGGGCCAGAATTTCACCGATACGGTGCCGACGCACCGCATCCGGTTTGATGAGAAGCAGAGTCTGTTCCAAATGCCTGACTCTAAATAGGCATTCATTTTACCGCTTGGCCGGACAGTGTCAATTAGATGAAGCGTCAAAGGTTCAGGGGCTGACTACTTCCGTGGCCACCCGTTCAATCGTGCTGGTGACACTCTGGATGATGGCGGTCGAGGTGCTGGTGGCCAGGGTGACAGCATCAATGGTGTCAGTCCGGCCGGGCTGGTACTCAAGCAGACGTGCAATCAAGTCGCTCCCCAAGGCTATCTGAAGATAGGGCGAGTCTTCCTTGTTTTCCAGAATATCAATGCCCAGCAGGGCTGCTGTGGTGTCCAGGAAAACCCGAACCGGGACTGGGCCGATGTATCCTTCGGCTGTGGTCTGTGCAAGGTCTGAGTTGACCTGGTACCCGAGCAGAGCTTCATCCGGGTCGTAGATTGCAAGGTAGGGGAACGGCTCTGACCATTCTCTGAATTGTTGGGCGTCCGGGAACAGTTGTTCGACCCTTTCCATTGCCGGCGCAATAAGGGGTGAATTAACTGGAACCGAGTCAAGTTCAGCAGTATCAGATGGGGTCTGGGCCAATGCCTGGGAGCTGTCTTCACCGCCGCAGTTCAAGACGATGAGAAGAGCAGCGGCGAAAACAACGAGACTGATTGCCAGACTGTGCTTGCTCATAGTGTCCAATTTTGAGTCCGGGACCGGTTGATGTCAAGCAGCAGGCATTCTTCTTTGACCGGGGAGTCAGAAAAAGGTATCATAGCAGGGAATGGAGCCTGTATGAAATCGTGGTTGTGTTTGGTATCGCTCATTGTTGCGATTCCAGGGTTGACCGCGGCGCAGACTCGCGTGCGCGGGATGCTGGAAACCAGGGACTACGAAGTCGATGTGGACACGGTTCGGTTTTTCTGGGGGACGATTCCTGACCAGGTGTTCTATCCGGACTGGGGTGGCCCTCCTGGAGTCACTGACAGCGTCACTTTTGTGTTGCCTGGTTTTCCGCCCAATCTGGAGCTGTACTATCAGGTGGATGGGGGCAACGTACCGCCGGAAACCATCTTCAGCATAGTTCCTGATTCCTGGTACCTCTTGCCGGTACCGACAACCTCCCAGCCCCGGGTGAAATTCCGTGAGCTGTCTGGCATAGAGGAACGGACAGGTGGGCCGGTCCTGCGGTCCGTTGCCTGTATGCCCAATCCGTTTGTCAATCATACGGTTGTCAGGTGCTGTGCTGATGCATCGGTTCGGGTTTCCGGTGCGGTCTATGATGCGTGCGGCAACCTTGTTCGGGTGCTCAGGCCGGCCGCTGCTTCACAGACTGTGATGATGTTTGTCTGGGATGGATGCGGCCACTCAGGCCGGGAGTTGCCGGCCGGAATCTATATCTGCCGATTGAGGTCTGGGCCGATTTCCAGTTCGCTCAGGTTGGTCAAGCTGACCGGCCGCTAGTCTGTTTGCTTCTCTTTCTTCTCCGAAGCCAGGGTCGATTCAGTGGATTCTGAAGTCTCTGCTTGCGGTTCAGCAGACGTATGCTCAGAAGCCGATGGTTTCGTGTCTTTTTCCTGGGACGGCTTCTTCGACTTGGCCTTGGCTTTCTTCAGTTCTTCCTCTGTCTTGACATAGGTAAGCCTGAGCTGGTACAGAAGCTCGTCCAGAAGTTTGGTTTCGTCTTCAGTCCGGTTGCCTTCGGTTTTGGCTTTGAGCATCTCAATGGTAGAGATGGTATGTTTGGCCAGGGGCAGGTTGGGCTCGGCTTCTCTGGCACCGGGTGCCACTTGTTTGCCCATGTATGCAAGTGCGGCAGCAGAAAGGCTGAGCACAAGGGAATTGAGCGAGGCGACCGGCTCCTGCTGTGTGTTGTTATCTTTTTCCATAGTTGTTTAGTAGATTCCTCACTTTCTTGACCTTGCCTTTGTGGATGTAGATTCGAGGGACGCGCGGGCTGACCCGGCAGATTATCTCATAGGGAACAGTCTGGGCCCAGGTGGCCATTTCATTGGCCGTGATGGTGTCATCCCCGGCCGAGCCCAGCAGTGTCACCGGGTCCCCGATTTCAATGTCCGGGATTTTGGTGACATCGAGCATTGTCAAGTCCATGCAGACATTGCCGACAATCGGAGCCCGTTTGCCCGCGACGATTGCCCAACCCCGGTTGGTGAGCGCGCGCGGATAGCCGTCGCCGTAGCCCGCGGTAATCACCGCGATACGCGAGTCACGGGGGGTGAAATAGCTGCGCTCGTAACTGATTGAGTGGCCGGCCGGAATGTCGCGCAGGTTGACGATTCTTGAACGGACGCTCATTACCGGGATGATGTCAAGGTCGGTTGAGCGGAGCCCGGAGTGGTAGCTTTCGGGAAGGATGCCGTAGATAATCAGACCAGGACGAATCATATCAAGATGGGATTCAGGCAGGTTCAAGATTGCGTCCGAGCCGGCCGAATGGCGCAGGAATCCTGATATGCCCTGCTGCTTCAGCCTGGTCAGCAGGTCGTCATACTGGCCGAGCTGGTCCCGAGTGAATACGATGTCTGAGTCCGGGGCCGGGAAATGGGTGAAGATACCTTCAAGGCGCAGCCCGGGCAGTTCAGCTACCCTGGTGATGAAACTGACAGCATCAGAGACAGAAATACCGGTCCGACCCATGCCGGTGTCCACTTCGATGTGGATGCCGGTTTCGGTCTTCCGTTTCTCAGCTTCCTTTGCCAGTCTGCGGGCGAATTCCATTTCAGTGACCGAAGGGGTCAAGTTGTGCTCGAAAAGGTCGGGTATTTCGTCGTATGGTGCAGGCGAGAGGACGACAATCGGGGTGTCCTTGATTCCGAATGCGCGCAGGCTGACGCCTTCTTCAACTCCGGCCACACCAAGGGCGTCAACCCGGTCCTTGAGTTCTTCGGCGACTTCGCACAGGCCGTGGCCATAAGCATCGGCCTTGACCGCAAACAGAATCTTGCGGTTGCCTGCAAGCCCTTTGACCTGGTCGAGGTTGTAGTTGAGTGCGTCCAGGTTGATTTCTGCCCAGATTCTGCCGAAATCCATTGCTGGCATGTTATGCCGATTAGCGTTCTTGTCAAACCGGGCTGGCCGACCGCCAGGACCGCCAGGCGGAAGTCTTACCGCAAAGGCACAAAGGACACGAAGAGAACCCCTTTGTCATTCCGAGACGAAGCCGAAGAATCTCAACCGCCAAGGCCGCCAAGAGGAAATCAAACACAAAGGCGCGAAGGACGCGAAGAGGAGAAGTTAGAAGTCAGATTGCAGAATGCAGGAGTCAAATCGCAGAGACGGGCTGA
>JAUWNN010000149.1 GCA_030612625.1 Caldifarciminota bacterium | reverse complement strand
AGAACCGGCGCGATCCGGGTCCAGGAATTGAGGTAACGACTATGACTCTTGACTGGTTTCAGATAGTGGTAGGTATGACGTTTTCCTTGTGGATCCACTATGACATATTCGCTGTGTGTTGACATGTCAAGACCTGACCCGAAAACCGATATAGGAATCTCAACATAGGACGCATAACGCTTCACGCACGACGCATAACGCTTGACGCTGGCCTCCGGCGTAATGCGTGATGCATAATGCGTATAAATCGCCATACGCCCCTTGACTTGGCATAGGCCATTACTATCCTTAGCCTGAACTCATGGAATTAAGGAGGAGTCTGTGACTGTAAGATATGCAATCAACGGCTTCGGCAGGATTGGACGGCTGGTTGCCAGAATAGCGACCGAGAATCCTGAGCTTGAGCTTGTCGGAATCAATGACATCACCAACGCCAAAACTCTGGCCCATCTGTTCAAGCACGACTCGGTCCACCGGGCCTTCAAAGGTACGGTCTCTGACAAGGAGGGCGAACTGACAATCGAAGGCCGTCGGGCCCGGGTCACTGCTGAGAAGGACCCGGCCCGGCTTCCCTGGAAAGAGCTGAATGTGGATTTCGTCATCGAATCCACCGGCTTATTCCGCACTCATGACAAAGCTCATGACCATATCAAGGCCGGTGCGAAAAAGGTGATAATCTCAGCCCCGGCCAAAGGCGACAAGCCGGTGAAGTCACTGGTAATGGGGGTCAACCACGAATCCTATGACCCGAAAACCGACCATGTTGTTTCCAACACTTCATGCACAACCAACTGCATAGTTCCGGTTGCCAAAGTCCTGCACGACAACTTCCGCATCCTTTCCGGGTTCATGACCACAATCCACGCCTACACCGGTGACCAGTCTATTCTGGACTCGCCCCATTCTGACCTGCGCCGGGCCCGGGCCGCTGCAATGTCAATGATTCCCACAACCACCGGCGCAGCCAAGCTCATCGCGGCCATCTTCCCGGAACTTGAAGGCAAAGTTGACGGCATGGCTATCCGGGTGCCGACACCCGATGTTTCCATTGTGGACTTCGCCTGCACGGTTGAGAAAAAACCCACCAGGGAAGAAGTCAACCAGGCGTTCAAGACCGCTTCCCAGGGCCGGCTCAAGGGAATCCTTGAGTACATGACCGAGCCGCTGGTTTCGGTTGACCTTGTCGGCAACCCTCATTCGGCCATCTTCGACCCGGACCTGACAAAAGTAGTTGATGGCAAGCTGGTCAAGGCTTATGCCTGGTATGACAACGAGTACGGCTATGCCTGCCGCCTGGTTGACCTGATGACCTACATGGCCGCCAAGCTGTGAGCAAGCTGTCTGTCCGCGAGCTGGACGTCAAGGACAAGCGGGTATTTGTCCGGGTGGATTTCAATGTCCCGCTGACTGACACGGGCCGAGTCAGCGCCGATGTCCGGATTCGCGCTGCCCTGCCCACGATTGAGCTTCTTCTGAAAAAAGGGGCGACCGTACTCCTCGGGTCCCACCTTGGCAAACCCGAAGACGCTGACCCGAAGCTCAGCCTGAAACCGGTTGCCGAACATCTGGGCCGGATTCTTGACCGGGGAATCCAGTTTGCTCCGGACTGCATCGGTCCGAAGACAAAGGAAATCGTGACAAAGGCACCCAAAGGCGCTGTCATTCTGCTTGAAAACCTGAGGTTCCATCCCGGAGAAAAGACCAATGACCCGGAATTCTGTAAGGAACTGGCAAGCCTTGGGGACCGCTATGTCAACGACGCCTTTGGAACCGCACACCGGGCCCACGCATCGACAACAGGAGTCGCAGCCCTTTTCGACCGCCCTGCGGCCGGCCTGCTGATGGAAAAGGAAATCGAATTCCTGGGAAGGGTGGTCCAGGCTCCGGCCAGGCCTTTTGTGGCGATAATCGGCGGGTCCAAGATTTCGGACAAAGCCGGTGTCATTGCCAACCTGCTGCCCAAGGTTGACAGAATGCTTATCGGCGGTGGCGCGGTGTTCAACTTCTTCAAAGCACTGGGCAGGGAAATCGGCAAGTCCGTCTATGAACCGGAACTCGCTAAACAGGCCCGGGAACTGGCCGGCGACCCGAGAATTGTGCTCCCGGCCGACATGGTGGCAGCGCCGGACCCGAATTCGGAATCCGAAGCCCATCCTGTGCCGATTGACGCCATCCCTGCGGACGAGATGGGGCTGGACATCGGCCCGGCCACAGCAAAACTGTATGCCGGCGCCCTGGCCGGTGCCAGGACTGTTGTCTGGGCCGGACCAATGGGCGTATTCGAGAAGAAAGCCTTCGCTCATGGCACCGAATCGGTCGCCCGGGCTGTGGCCGCACTGACCGAAACCGGAGCCACGACCGTGGTCGGCGGCGGCGACACCGTCGCAGCACTGACCAGGTTCGGCCTGCTTGACAAAGTCAGCCACGCTTCAACCGGTGGCACTGCCTGTCTTGAATTCCTCGAAGGCAAGGAACTGCCCGGCATCGCCGCGCTCGCAGACGCAGAATGAGCAAAAGAGTTCCAATAGTCGCCGGCAACTGGAAAATGAACAAGACCGCGACCCAGGCCCGCGCATTTGCCATCCAGCTCAGAGAACGAATCAGAAATGTCACAGACCGGGAAATCATCGTATTCCCGCCTTTCACCGCGCTTCCGGTAGTTGCGGACGAACTACGAAACTCCAATATCAGGTTCGGCGGCCAGAACATGCATTGGGAACGCTCGGGCGCATTCACCGGCGAAGTGTCAGCCGACTTCCTTTCGGACCTGGGCTGCACACACGTGCTTGTCGGCCATTCAGAGCGGCGCCGCGACTTCGGTGAGGACGATGACACCTGCTCAAGGAAAGTTCGTACCGCACTTGACGCCGGGCTGATTCCTCTGTTCTGCTGCGGTGAAACTCTGGAGCAGCGGAACGCGGAACAGACATCTGATGTAGTCAAGCATCAGCTTTCAATCGGGCTTGACAGCGTGAAAGATGAAGAGTTCATCATCGCTTATGAGCCGGTCTGGGCAATCGGCACCGGAAAGACCGCAACTTCAACCCAGGCCGAAGAAGTCCATCGCTGGATTCGGGAATGGCTCGGCAAGCGATTCGGTCCGGCAGTTGCCGAAACGGTCAGAATCCTGTATGGCGGCAGTGTCAAGCCGAACAACATCAACGAGCTGATGGCAGAACCGGATATTGACGGCGCGCTGGTGGGTGGAGCCGGCCTCGACCTCGCTTCGTTCGAGCCGATAGTCAGATTCAAGTAACAGCAGGCAAAATGAGAACCACAGATGGACACAGATGAGTAGGCCAGAAGTCAAAATGCAGAGTGCAAATTGCAAAAGGCAAAATGGCAGAAGATTGCTTCGGGCTTTGCCCTCGCAATGACATGGGGGTGCGTAGCCGCAATGACTTTCCTGTCCGTCATTGCGAGGCTGCCTTCTACTCCTTGTCATTGCGAAGGAGCGAAGCGACTGCGGCAATCTTCCGCTGTCCTTAATTCGACACTCGATACTCGCAATTGACCTGACCACGAAGGCACAAAGGAGGAAAGGAGAACCGGAGTACCCGGCCTGAACTATCGTCGTTCCTAGAAAATACTTATCTTGAAATACCGCTTCGGGTTCTTCTTTATATCGGCAATCAACTCCTGAAGCTCCTGATTGGTCTTTCTGACCTCCTCGTACAGTTCGTCCGAGTTCAGCAGCTTGCCCGCAGTCGACTCAGGAGCAAGCAGCCCGGCCAGGCTGTCCAGCCCTTCTGAAAGGCCTTGAAGCTCCTGTGCGGCGACATCCAGGTTCTGATTGAGCCGTCCAATCTGACCATGGAACCGGTCCAACTGGCGCTGAATGGTCGCCATAAGCTCCTCCCCCACTTTCCTCAACTCCCCGGTCAACGCCGACGGGTCAATCCGACCAAGCATCCGGTCCAGCCGCAGAAAGGTCTCTTCCAGGTCAAGCGCTTCGTTCACCCCGTCAAAAACCAGGCCCGCGTCTGCAGCCGGCCCGCTCCCCAGCGTGACCATCAGATACCGGTCACTACCCAGGTAGCTCACTGACCGGATTGCAAACCTCGTATCCCTTGTCAGCTCAACATCCCGGTCCAGCAGCACCCGGCAGCGGACCCGGCCTTTTTCCAGACGAAGCGATACCACTTTGCCCTTTGGCAGCCCCTGCACCTCAACCGGGTCTCCGACCCGGAGGCCGGTAACGTCATCAAAGACAACCGCCACGCTCTTTCGCAGGCCGGTCTCAAGCCGTCCTGAAAACCAGAAATAGGCGAAGACCGCCAGCCCGATTCCCAGGAGCACAAAAACCACCACCAGAAACTCACGAATGCGTCTTCTCATAATCTTCCTTTCCAGCCTGTTCCAGGGCTGTCAACCGGCTGTCCCTAAGCATGTAGATTCTGTCGGCCACAGTCTCGACCGTCTCAAGGTCATGGGTCACAACCACCTGAGTTTTCTCCTCCTGGTCGCGCAGGCTCGCAATCAGCTTGCAGATGCGGTCGCGCATCCTCGGGTCAAGGCCGCTGGTCGGCTCGTCATAGAAAACATAGCGCGGACTCGTGGCCAGAGCCCGGCCAATCGCTGCAAGCCGTATCATCCCGCCGGAAAGCGTGGGCGGGTAAAGCCCTGCATGTTCCAGCATCCCGACCCGCGCAAGCGCAGCCCTCACCCGGGTCTCAAGCTCAGCCCGGCCCATTCGGGTCTGCTCCTTCAAAGGCAACGCCACGTTCTCCTCAACACTGAGCGAATCAAACAAAGCCCCGGCCTGGAAAACGAAACCAATCCGGGCAAGGATTTCCCGGTTGTCGGTAAAAAGGCCGCGCCCGAGCCGCACCTGGTCATAACTCACCGTTCCCGCATCCGGCACCAGAAGTCCGGCCATAATCCGCAGCAGCACCGTCTTGCCAATCCCGGTCGGCCCCAGAATCACCACCACTTTCGAATCCGGAATCTCGACACTGACCCGGTCCAGCACAAGCCTGTCGCCAAACCGCTTCGATACCTGCTCAACCCTTATCATAACTTGAAGAACACCAGCGCGACCAGGAAATTCACCATCAGAATCATTGTCACCGAAGCCACAACCGCACGGGTCGTGGCCCGTCCCACCTGCTCGGAACCGCCCGCAACACTGAATCCGAAATAGCATCCATTCGTGCCGATAAGCAATCCGAAAATCACCGCTTTTACCAGACCGCCGAAGAAATCCTGGGCCATGAAAAAATGGGTCACGCCATACATAAAAGTGTAGGCCGAAATGTCCAGCGCCACCGCCGAAATCCCCAATGCCACCGCAACAGCAACCAACTCCATCACTACCACCAGCAGCGGCATGCATACTGTCAGCGCCACAATCCTCGGCAGGCAGAGGAAACGGTGAGGATTCACCGCCATCACGGTCAGGGCGTCTATCTGGTTTGAGACCCGCATCGCGCCCAACTCGGCAGCCATCGAAGAAGCCGACCGGCCGGCAACCACGAATGCGGTGAAAACCGGTGCCAGCTCAATCAGCACCAACCGGCCCACACCCATACCGACAAAATACTTCGGCACCACACCCATCAACTGGTAACTCGTCTGCACCGCGGTCGTCAGCCCGACGAAGACCGAAGCCAGTATCACAACAGGCAAAGCGCTGGTGCCGTGAAGATAGACTTGCTCCAGAAGCCTCGGCCAGGTCCGCCGAATGTCCCAGGGAATGAAAAGACTCCTTCCCAGAAACCTGAGATACCGGACCGGCGCTGTCAATACGTTCACCTCGGCTATGTTAGCCATTGTCCTGATTCTGTCAAAGGAATCCGCCATCCGCCCACCCGCCTGTGGGAGCGACTTCCCAGTCGCGATTACGAGGCAGGGATGCCTCTCCTACAAAAACCGCTGACCGCTGACCGCCTACCGCAGTCCGCCAACCGCTATCCGCTGCCCCGCCTGTGGGAGCGACTTCCCAGTCGCGATTACGAGGCAGGGATGCCTCTCCCACAAGAACCGCTGACGGCATCCACGCACAACGCTTCACGCAATACGCAACACGCCGGACGCTTGCGTAACGCCTCATGCGTTATGCGTAATGCGGCGGCATGCCACCGCAGTCCAAAGGCGGAAGGCGGCACGCCGCCTTCCGCCTGTTTCGGACTGTTACCTGTCGGTCTTCAGCCGATTATACCGGCCCGACCGGTGCCGGGATGTTGTACACATCGTTGCGGATGGCCTCAAGCACACTCTGGCTCAGGCCGCGGGAAGCCCATTTTCCCAATGTCGTCGCAACTTCGATGTTCAACGTTTCCCCTGCGTAACGCCGCCGCTTGGCCCAGACCTGACGCGAGAAACTCAGGTAGTCGACTACGTCGGTAACCGACACACCCTGAGCGTTCAGCGTCTGCTTGGTCAGCGTTTCGTGGTACACCAGGTCGTCAGTCGATGCCGTGTTGTTCTGGAGCATTATCGGCTTTTCAGTCTCGATAATGTTCTTGACGTGGTCCGCCGTGTACCGGCGGTCCCACTTCGCAACACGGTCGGCTGCGGATTTGGGTCTACTGCTGTTCTGACTCATAACTCCCTCCTTCTATCAGGAAGCTAACCCACCGGCTCTTGTTTCATTGTCCTGCACCACCGGCCAGCGCAGGACTGCTCCTTCCTTAGCCCTTTTCAACAACTCTATCCCGGCTTCAGCTTGTCTGGGCACAGTCGCGCCAGAACCAGTCGTCGTCGAAATAGGTCGTATACTTGTGCACGAACGCCCGAACCTGCTTCAGAATATCCTTCACGTCCTTGACGCCCATCTCGTTCTCTCGGGCAAGCTCCTGATAGCTCTTGCGCTTGGCCAGCTTGTCGATTACCACACGCCGGGCCCACGGCTTCACCAGGGCCAGCGCTTTCTTGAGCTCTTCGCCTGCCACCCGCTCGTGCCGCAGCTCCAAATCGCACGGCTTTTCCAGAACCTTGGCCAGGTTCTTGGACACAGCCCGGGCCGGGCCCAGGCCCAGTACTGCTAACTTGTCCGGCTTCTGCTCCGGGGTCTTCTGCTCGGCCGCCGCGTACATGCGTCGGGCCTCGGGCTTGACCTGCTCCAGCACGTCGCCGCCCACTTGCGCGGTCTCCAGGCTTGCGCCAATCGCATCGAACACCAGGTCCTCATCCATCCCATGCCTGAGCCGGATTGCGGCCTTCTCGGCCAGCACCTCAACCCAGTCCGACCGGTGCCGGTTGCGCACGCACCCGACACATCCCCGCGCCAGCGAATCCAGCAACCGCCGGTGTGCGACACGCACCACTCCGCGCTTCTCGGCCATGGCCCGTACCGCTTCGACCGCCCGCTTCTCCTGCTCCAGAGTGGTCGCATACTTCTCTACCGCCAGATTCAGCCGGCTCGACGGCATCCGGCGTTTCTCCATCGCGCGCCGGTAACGCACCAGCTTTCTGTTCTGTTGGTGCCTTTCCTGCTGTATATCATGTTCAGTCATGGTCTATCCCTCCTTATATTCTTGCTCAAACACCTGTCCCCCTTGTCTGGGTGACGGTCTCCTGGGTAGTCCTCCGGTTGCCCGCCCCTTGACTCCCCGGTTGCCTTCCCGGTACCCTCCCCGGTTGGCTCTCCGGTTGGCTCCCTGCTTGCCTTCCCGGTTGCCTTCCCGGGTGGCTCCCCGGGTGCCTTCCCGGTGGCCTGCCCGGGTGCCTTGCCGGTTGCACCCCGGGTTGCAGCGCTCCTAGCCGCCCCGGGAGCCGCTCC
>JAUWNN010000217.1 GCA_030612625.1 Caldifarciminota bacterium | reverse complement strand
GACGGGGGCGCTTCCTATCTACCCGGGGGCACGCCACCGCACTGCATTTCTTGGCGGCCTTGGCGGTTTTCCCTTTTGCCTTTTGCACTTTGCCTTTTGCCTTTTGACTTCTGCCTTCCTTCGTGTTCTTCGTGCCCCTTCGGCTAGGCTCAGGGCATGCTTTGTGTTAGAATTCCTATGCCGGTTTTCGGGCGGCAAAGCCCGTGTTGACATGAGTAAATACTTCCATAATATATTACCTCTTATGCGAACCTTGGGCCGGTTCTTCAAGAACATCAAACCAAGCCGTGACTGGCTCGTAGTCCTGGCTGTTCTTGGTGCCGCGCTGCTGTTCAAACTGGTCTACCTGGTCTACTATGCGCAGCAGATGCCCTTCTATGCCTTTCCGATGGGCGACTCGGCTCTGTACCTGGACTGGGCGCGCAACATAATCCTCAATGACTTCTGGAGCCTGCAGGAGCCGTTCAAGGTGTTCTACCGGGCTCCGCTTTATCCTTATCTGCTCGCCTTGAACCTCAAGGTCTTCGGGGGCTCGCTCCTGCCTGTCTACCTGTTCCAGTTCCTGCTCGGCACATTCAATCTTTTCCTGACATACATAATTGCGAAGCGTCTGTTTTCGCACTGGGTCGGCATTGCTGCAATAGCCCTGGCTGCGCTCTATGCACCCCTGACATTCATGGAAAGCAAACTGATTTCCATGACCCTGGTCATCACATTTGTGCTGCTTGCGGTCTGGTTTCTGCTCGAGTCGGCCAACCGCGGTCAGCGGTCCGCGGATAGCGAACAGCGGCCAGCGGTCAGCGGTCAGCGGCCAGCGGTTCCCGGCTGGCGCTGGCTGGTTTCCGGGCTGTTCATGGGTCTTGGAACCCTGGCCTGGGGCGGTACAATCGTTCTTGTGCCTCTGGCATTTGTATTCTGGCTGTTTCAGAAACGCCGTATCCGGTTTGCCTGTTACGTCCTTCTGGCTGTCGGCTGGTTTGTCGCCATCCTGCCGGCGACCCTGCACAATGTGCTCGGGGGCAACGACTTTGTCCTGGTGAACTCGAACAGCGGGTACACCTTTTACCAGGGCAACAATCCTGGTGCCTCAGGCACAATTGTCCACCCGCCTGAAGTATATGAACAGACCTATGGCGGCAAGTTCCCGACCGGCATTGGCGAGCAGCAGTTCTTTGACCTGGGTTATGCTGCCCGGACCATGCAGAAGGATTCAATCAAACCTTCCGAAGCCTCCTGGTTCTGGATGAAGCGTGGTCTGGGCTGGATTATCAAGAACCCGGGCGACTACGTCCGATTGGAATTCCAGAAGCTGGTGCTGATGCTCTCCAACTATGAATTCGCCAGCAACTACTTCCTGAGCGTAGAAAAGGCTGAAGTTCCGGTTCTGCACATAGCATTCATTCCTTTTGCCCTGATTTTCGCGCTCGGAATGCTGGGCATCATCTTCCAGCTCAAGCAAAAGGCAAAACACTGGCCTGTCTATCTTATGATTATCGGCACAGTCCTGGTCCTGATGGTGTTCTATGTCGGGGTCAGGTACCGGTTGCCGTTGATTCTTCCTTTGGCTGTATTCGGGGGCGTCGGGGTCAACCGAATCATCGGCCAGTGGCGAAAAAAGAGGGTTGGAATCGTCGAACTCGGTACTACCGCACTCTTCCTCCTTGTTTCCTGGATTTTCTGTACGGTTCCGATGTCCGGACGCCACGCGTTTGTCACCTCGCTCGGCTACCGCAACCTTGGTGAATGCTTTCACCGCCAGGCCGGCAACCTGACCAAAGCCAGGAAAGCCTATGACCATGCCCTGGCTCTTCATGAAGAGCACAGCTACTTCGGCCGGACAATACTGACTATGGACGCCCTGGCTGGACTCTTCACTCTTCGCGGGGATGTGCTGTTCGACGAGCAGAAACTTGACAGCGCGATTGCAGATTATCGTGCGGCCCAGGCTGCTGACCCGCGCAAACCCCGGCCGGTTTCCAGGCTGGCGTTTGCCTTTTATGCCAAAGGAACAAGGCAGCCTGACCGGTCCAGCGAACAGAGTCAGTCCCTGCTCGACACCGCTTTGACTTATGTCCAGGACTGGTATCGTTCCGACACGATGAACACATCTGCGCTTGCGCTTGAAGGTGACATCCACATGGCCCAGACCGACACCAGCCCGGCAATAACCAGCTATCAGAAACTGGTATCAATTGACCCTCGTTTTGCCCCGGCCAGCTTTGCCATGGCCGACATCTACTTGGCCCGGGAACAGACGGACCAGGCGCTTGAGGTCCTTCAGGGCCTGGCTATGGCCGACACACTCCATGTCGGGGTGCGCCTGGCCATCGGGGACCTGTATTCCATGCAGGCTGACTCTGCTGCGGCACTGACCAGCTACCTGGAGGCTGCACAGTTGGACACGCTCAACCTGCTGCCGCCCCTGAAGCTGGCTATGTTCTACAGCAGTCAGCATAACCATATCCAGGCAAAAGAAGTTCTCCAGACAGCGGTGAACCGGGTCGAAAGTCCGGGCATAACACTGGCCCCTCAGTCACCGGCTGTTTCGCAGTATCTGGAACTCAAGCTCCGGCTGGCTGCGGCCCATTTGAACCTGCACGAATGGAACAAGGCGGCCGCTCAGGCTCAGGGCGTACTCAAGCTCGTACCGAATCACCAGACTGCGCTGCAACTGCTCAACAGCGCGCAACAGAAGGAAGTGCCCAAATTCATATTATGGTAGCTTTGGACTGCGGCAGCACGCTGCCGCTTTCAGAGCCGGAAGCACGCTTCCGGCAAGACAAAGCGGTGGCTTGCCACCGCAATCCACATTTGGTAATAAGGAGGAAACAGTGACCAAAACAAAGTCCGCGCCCGCAGCCATTGCCCTGCTATTGCTGGCAATGGTCTATGTCCCGGCCGCAGCCGGCTGGAACTGGGTCAATCCCTGGCCCCAGGGAAACATGCTGAACTCAGCGTTCTTCACCGACAACAACACCGGGTATGTGGCCGGTGAGAACGCAACCATCATGAAAACCACCAACGGCGGTACTGACTGGACCATCACGAAGCTGTGGAGAATGGAAATCCCGCTCCTTGGAGTCCCTTTCCCCGCGGCCGCGACCGGGTATGCCTGCGGTGAGATGGGAACGATTCTAAAAACAACCGATGCCGGGGCGAACTGGGTCCCGGAATCAACCGGCGTTGATTTCATGCTGTCTTCAGTCCACTTCCCGGTTGATGCCAATACCGGGTATGCGTGTGGCGACATGGGCACGGTCATCAAAACCACGGACGCAGGCAACACCTGGCAGGACAAATCCACCGGCACCGAAGACCCGCTTCTCGGAATCCAGTTCCTGAGCAACGACCTGGGCTATGCTACCAGCATGGGAGTGGTGTTCAAGACCACAGACGGCGGTGGAACCTGGGCACCGGAATCAGTCAGCACCGAACCAGTAATGCTCAATGGGCTCAGTTTTCTGGATGCCAGCACCGGGTATGTCTGCGGCGACATGGGTTACATCTATAAAACAACCGACGGAGGCAGCACCTGGCAGCCTGAATCAATACCCGAGCCCCTCCTGCTGTTCTCAATCTGCTTTCCGGTTGACGCCAACACCGGTTATGCCTGCGGCGACATGGGCATGATTTTCAAGACGACCAATGGCGGCACAGACTGGGTTCAACAGACGACCGGACCGGACCTGCCCACGCTCTTTTCGATTCATTTCCCGGCCGATAATAACAATGGCTATGCGGTCGGTGAGTTCGGCCTGACTCTCAAGACCACTAATGCAGGCACTAACTGGACAAAACTGTCACGCGGGTTCACGAATGAAATCCTCGACCTGGTGTTCCCGGTCGATGCCAACACCGGTTACGCGCCTTCTTTCGAGGTGGTAATGAAAACCACTGATGGGGGTGCAACCTGGACCGCGGAGTCTACCGGCGTGCCCGAACCAATGGACGCTCTGTGCTTCCCGACCGACAACAACACCGGTTACGGCGTAGGGATGATGGGTAAGATTGCGAAGACGACCGATGCCGGCGCGAGCTGGACCGCGCAATCCTGTCCTGTTGAGCACGACCTGATGGACGTGAGCTTTCCGGTGGATGCTTCGACCGGCTATGCGTGCGGTGCGATGGGTACAGTCGTCAAGACGACCAACGGAGGCACAGACTGGACCCAGGCAACTTCGCCCGACACCATGGAGTTCCTCCCGGCCATCTGCTTCACATCCAACACCACCGGGTTCCTGGCCGGCGGCGGCCAAGTCATCTACAAAACCACTGACGCGGGCACCACCTGGTCTTCTGAAACAACCGAAGTATTCGGCCTGACCTCGTTCAGCTTTCCGACCGCAAGCGTGGGCTATGTTTGTGGAATGGACGGCGCGGTCCTCAAGACCACGGACGCGGGCGAGAACTGGACCAGGCTCGAAACCAACGCCTTTGCAATGCTCGAAGACATCGTGTTCCCGGTTGATGCCACAACCGGGTATGCGGTCGGTGAAAACGGCACCATTATCAAGACGACCGACTCAGGCCAGACCTGGGAAATTCAGCAAGACATCCCGGTGCAGCACCGGCGATTCACTGCCGTGGCTTTCCCCGCGGATAACAACACCGGGTACGTTGCCGGCGACATGGGGCTGGTCTTGAAAACCACGGACGGCGGAGTCGGCATCTTTGAACAAACCCCCAATCCCCGGCCCCGAATCTCCGCTCTCCGAATCACGCCCAACCCGCTTGCCGGCAAGACTATGGTCAGGTACTCATTGCCCAGTGCCGGGCCCGCACTCCTGACCGTGTCGGATGTAACCGGCCGTACAGTAGCCGAGCAAACCTTTGTGGCAACCAGAGACGGCTCAGTCAATCTGGATGTGTCCAGCCTGAACGCCGGTGTCTACCTGGTCCACCTCGAAGCCGCCGGCTATACGGCAACAGCCAAACTGGTCCTGCAGCACTGAGACTAGAAGACGCTATCCGCTCACCGCTAACCGCCAACCGCGGCAGGCGGAGAGCGGACAAAATTGAACCGCCAAGAATGCAAAGGAAGAAGACTTGAACCGCCAAGCGCGGCGTCAGAAACCGCTCGCCAAGGACGCCAAGTAAACAACCAAAAAGCAAGCATTCACCACCACAACGCATCGACGG
>JAUWNN010000185.1 GCA_030612625.1 Caldifarciminota bacterium | reverse complement strand
TTCAATCAAGCGCGGAACCGTTATCCAGGGGTTCACGATTACCCGGGGGTATGGCGGCAGCGGGGCCGGGATGCATATAGCCGGCAGTCCGCTGATTCGCGGCAACCGCATCACCCGGTGCCGGGGAACCGGTATCTTTCTGCGCGGCACTGCGGCCGACTTTGAGCAGCTGGTAACAGGGAACGAAATCTGCGGCAACACCAAGGAGACGAATCGGAACTACGGCGGGGGGATACATGTCGACTGTTCCAACACCGCGGCCCGGCCCGAAATCTGCTACAACCACATCCACCACGATACGCTTCGCAACGGCGACTGGAACTACGGCGGCGGTGTCTTTTGCGCGGCCAATGCGCTTGTCTACCAGAATGTGATTGAGGCGAATGTCCTGACTTCAGATACCAGCACAGCGTGTCGAGCCCATGGCGCGGGCATTTATGTCACTGATGACGACCTTGCGCCGGTCATCTTCTGCAATTTGATAATGAATAACCGCTGCGAAACCGATGCGTGGAAGTATGGTGCCGGAATCAAACTTAACACGGGTGTCAAGGGTTTCGTCGTTAACAACACAGTGGTCGGCAATGTTTGCATACCCCATATGTGGTCCAAGGGCGGGGGTATCTACAATGACATGCGGTGCACCACTTACGTCAAGAACAATATCATTACAGGGAACCAGGCTACGACCGGGTCGGGCATTTTCAATTACACTACGACCCAGAACGGGCGAATTATCTCACTTTACAACAACTACTACAACAATTCGCTGTCCGGGTGCTCGATGGGCACGGGCGACATCACCGGCAACCCGCTGTTTACCAGCGGCTGGTCCCGGGATTACTTCCTGAGTCAGACCGCGGCCGGCCAGCCCTCGAACAGTCCGTGCGTTGACGCCGGGGATACGCTCGATATGAAAGTCCCGCTTAACCTGGATTCGCTGGTGCACGCCTGGACTACTCGAACCGACTCGGTTCCGGATGCAGGGGTAATAGACATGGGCTACCACTATCCGGCTGAACCTGTTACCGGCTTGCTGCAGCAAAGGTCTGGGCCGCATCCAGTCATGAGCCGGGCTCGTGTTTTCCCGAACCCCTTCCGAACCGGGGCAACCGTGCGGTACAGCCTTCCCAAGGCAGGGCCGGTGCGCATTCGGGTGTTCGATGCTGCGGGCCGCGAGCTCGGCACGGTCCTTGAGACGAACCAGGCTGCGGGTGAGCACCAGATCGAACTGAAGTCCGGGCTGGGCCCCGGGGTATATTTCATATCAGTGGATGCTGCGGGCCGGTGCACCAGGCTCAGGTGCACTGTAGTCGAGTAGACCCGGCTCTGTCTGACGGCCGCGGCCCGTTCAGGCAGGTCGAGGCATGGCCCTGGTTTTCCTCTTGACACGATTAACCCCGGTCATAGTATGATTCCAGAGTGGGCGACAGGGTCTGTTATGAAGCGGAGAAGCATCCTGTCGTTCTCCCTGAAGGAAAAGAGAGGAGCAGAACCGGCGACTGTACCGGGGGCTTAAAGGAGGTAGAATGAAGAGAATAGTGTTTGTGGCAGCCCTTCTCGTGCCCGTATGCGTGTGGGCTCAGTTTGAAGGGCTCGGAATCGCGGCTCCGTATCTGCAAAACCTGTGCAACTCAGCTCCGGTTGGCAGCGATACGGTCCTCTTCAATATGGATGCGATTCCGGATACGACAAAGGATTCGCTGGGAAACCCGGTGGGTCCGGATACAGTGGTCGCTGCCTGGGTCAAGTTCTCCCTGGACAATCAGCTAACCTGGGAGAGCCTGCCACAGCAAAGGATTGGAGAGGAGTTCTACGAGGAAACCTGGGAGGGTCTGAAAATGCTGCCGGGCTCAGGCACAGTGACCTGCTATTTCGCTGCCCGGGACAAGGACTCCAGCAGCGTCTCGACCGAGAGCCCGAACAACTCGAGCAACATGTGGCCGCCAACCCCCAGCCTGCTTACTTTCACGTGTGATGAACCGGACAACGACTGCCAGATACCAAGCAGGTCGAACCTCGAGCTGACAGACTTCTTTGTTGGCTATTCCAGTCAGTATGGATACGTCAGACTTGAGAACACCGGAGGTGAGTGGCCGTACAAGGCAGGGCTTCTCGGTCCGTGGTTTCTCTACGGCGCGGTGCTGTTCAATCCCCGGCCGTTTCTGCAGGACAGCGATTACGTCTACATGGCCGGCAGGCTGGACATAAACCTCGGTATCATCCGGTATGAGTCCGGGCTTTTCCGGCTTCACGTGGATGACCCCCTTGAGACGCTGACGAAAATCGGAAACATCAGCCAGTCGATTTCCGGCAACCGGTTGGACATTCGCTTTCCCTTCAATACGCTGATTAACGACCCGGAGTTCGGGACCTACGAAGGGCTGGTCGGAGTCGCTGCCGCTACGGCCCAGGTCACTATTGATGTCGAGCTGGAAGTGGGCGACGGAACCCAGCCCTGCCGTTTCTACCAGGATACTCATACGTTCCCGATTGGCGTGAACGCCGAGCCGGTGCTGGCCGATGCCCGGGTTACACCGGGAAGCGGCGAGCCTGAGGACACTTTCCATTTCTCGGTTGCCTACAGGGACACCAACAACCACCTGCCGTTCATTCGGAATCTGTACGTCGGAAGAACCCCTTACAGGATCGGTTCAGCCGACCACCGGTACATCGACGGGGCGTCTTTCTCGAAGTCCATTTCAGGATTTCCGCTCGGCTGGCACCGGTTCTACTTCGAGTTCAGCGATGGGGAGCATCTTGTGGTCACGCCGCTGGACTCGTTCCAGGTGGTTACGACAGGCGTGGCAGAGGAGAAGCCGAGCGTTCCGTTTCTGTATGTCGGCAACGGCCGAGTCGTCTTCGCTTCAGGAGTGGAAGGGAATGTTGAGCTGATGCTTTTTGATGCTGCGGGAAGAAAAGCCTGGAACGTGAACAGACAGACCGATGGCTCCCGGACAGAAGTCAGGCTTCCTGGAGGATTGCCGACCGGAGTCTACTTTCTCAAGGTCGTGGGTCCGGACACCAGGCTGCAGAAGAAAGTGGTGTTGGTAGACTGGTAACAAGATGAGACAGTCTATTTCATAGAACTAAGGAGGTATTGTGATTGCGCTTGTTTCACTGCTACTGCTTGCCAATCCGTACTCGGACATGGCCCCGGGACACCATTATTCACCGCCGCGGCTGTCTGAAGGCCTGGGCGACCCGGTTTTCTGCTTTGATGCTGAGGGGCCGACCGGCGACTACCAGATTGTCGGCGTAGAGTTCGACGGCACGTACTTCTACCTGTCGGCCGGCAACAGTGAGAACGAACCGAACCGGATTTACGTTTTCGATGCGACCGGCAATCTGCTGTCCAGGTTTGACCAGCCCAGCACCTCGGATTGGGGGTTTCGGGACCTGGCTTTTGACGGGCAATACTTCTATGGCTCGGGCAACAATCGGATATACAAGTTTGATGGTCAGGGCAATTTCTATGGCTACTTCAACGGGCCTCTTAATCCGCACCGTGGTCTTGCCTATGACCCCGGAACCGACCATTTCTGGGTTGCGAACCGTGATTCCAAGATATGCGAAATCACCCGGACCGGCCAGGTCTTAAGGCAATGTGACAACGACTACAGCACATACGGTCTGGCCTTTGATACCCTGTCCCCGGGTTCTCCCTGGTTGTGGGTTTCGGCCCAGGAACTGGTTGGACAGGAAATCTACAACAAGGTCTACCAGTTTGACCCGAGAGCCGGGACTTATACCGGAGTCTCCTTTGACGTGATTGTCGGCGGCACCCCGTGTTATGCCGCCGGTCTCTGCTTTGTCCCGGACTGGGATACGAACAAAGCCGTGGTCGTTGAAGTCCTGCAGGGTGATTTCGATATGGTCGCCGGGCTGCTCATCGAAGAAAGAAGCGGCTCAGGCAAGGATGTCGGCGTGCTTGCGGTCACTTCGCCGGACGACTACTTCGAGAAAGGCGCGGACATCACGCCCCAGGGTATGGTAATCAACTGGTCGTCCGAGAACCTCGATGTTCCGACCCGGTGCGAGATACGGCTCGGAGGCAGCGTGGTGTACAGCGAGGACACGACGCTCTATGGGCTTGCGGGCAGGAGCGCCCGGGAGGTGGGGTTCCCGGATGTGACACTTGCGGATGGCGGGGTCTACTCGTTGAAGGTGTTCACGCGGCTCGAAGGGGATGAAGACCGGACGAACGACACGGTCGCGCTTGCCCTGTACTGTGCGGATTTCATTGAGGATTTCGAGCTGTCGGACGGCGGCCTTGTTGCCGACCCGGGACAGGACGCCTGGGAGTGGGGGGTCCCGGGTTGCGGTCCGGGTCAGGCCCGTTCCGGATTCAAGCTCTGGGCAACGGTCCTGGATACGAATTACGCGAACCGCGCGAACTGGAAGCTGGAAAAGGAGTACCTCTGCCGGTCAGCGCCGACCTGGCTGCTGTTCTGGCACTGGTACGACATGGAGTCGTACTGGGACGGCAGCAATGTTAAACTCTCGACCGACGGCGGCTCCACCTGGCAGGTCATCCGGCCGGTCGGCGACTACCCTGAGGATATGATTTCGCCACTCAACCACGGGGTCGGAGGCGAGCCCGGTTACTCCGGTGCCACAAGCGGCTATCAGAAGGCATACTTCGACCTGACCGGGCTTGTGACCCCGGATGTGTCTTTCAACCTGCGTTTCCACTTCGGCAGTGACGACGAGAACACAGTGCCGGGGTGGTACATTGACGACATCGGCGGGGTCGGCTTTGACCCGGACGTTGTCGGAACCGGCGAAGCGGCTAGGTTGCCTGATGAAAGATTGGAAGTTCGGATGGTCGGCAGCAAAGTCTTCTTCCAGGGTTCTGGTTCCCTGCCGGTGCGGGTCCGGGTCTTTGACCTGAGCGGCCGGGTTGCAGCCTTGCCTGGAAAAGGGGAGACCGTTTGCTGGAACACGGCGAACAGTGCACCAGGTGTCTATTTCTACCTGTGTGAGCTCGGGCAGGAGACGGTCACCGGCAAGCTGGTAATAAGGTAGCCGGGTCTGGTCAGTGCCGCAGTTCTGCCGGCTAAGGGCTACCGAGTAGCGAAGCGACATCCAGGGTCGCGGCGACCGCAAAATGGAGAATGACGCAGGGGATGAAACTGCGTCCGCGCAGCGCGACAATACCTAAGGCGATTCCCGCGACAATCGAGCCGTAGACTTCGGGTGCAGGTTTGCCAAAGTGCATCAGGACAAAAGGGATGGTTGAAATCGCGACCGCGGCGGTTGCGCCTGTCTTGCGCTTGAACCCGAACAAGAGATAGCCTCGGAACAGGAATTCCCAGCAGAACATATAGACGAGACGGACTGCAAGAGAGAGCAGGAAGTAACCGAACCCGAGGTGGGCGATGCGGAAATAAGGATAGACCCGTTTGAATGCGGGCTGTTGCGATACGATGAATACGACCGGCAGCATTATGACAAAGAGCAGGCCAATGTCGCGCAGCCAGGTCTTTGGCTTGCCCCAGCCGAAACCCAGTTCGCGAAGCGGAATTCTCAGGACCGCAACCGATATGAGTGGCAGCGCAAGAATGACTGCACCCCGGAAGAGCTTGACGATTACCTGGTGCCATTCCGGGCTGACTCCGGGAATCGGGAAATGATAGTAGCGGCCGATAGACAGCGCCAGGGCTGCAATGACCGCGATTACCAGAAGGTCGGTATTGGTGGCAAAGACTTTCCGGGTGTCAGACCAGAGCCGGCGGAAATAGTCCACAGCCGAAGATAGGGGAGACGAGCCGGGATGTCAAACCACGGAAGGCGGAAGGACAACCGCCAAGAGCGCTAAGAGGAAACCTAACCACAGATAAACACAGATGAACATAGATGAAGTCAAAGTGCAAAAGGCAGAATGACACCCCGTGTCACCCTGAGCAAGCGCAGCGCGTCGAAGGGTCTCTCTCTTGTGCTGGGTTTGGAGTGCGGTGGCATGCCACCGCTTTGTCCTGCCGTCAGCGGAAAACGGTTAGCGTCACCGTTATTCCTCTTGTAGCCCGTCTTCCGGCTGATCCCGAACTGCCGGCAGGCTTCGCTCTTGCGCACCGCAGGCTCTCGTGCAATCATCACAAACTCCATGCGCAGATGCTCGATACCCGATATCGACCAAGACATGAATGACACCTCCTTTTAATGTCACAGATGTTACCCATGTCCTGATAATAATCTGTTACCATTCTACTGCGATCGGACCCGGGCGGCGTAATCTGGCAGGGCATCT
>JAUWNN010000060.1 GCA_030612625.1 Caldifarciminota bacterium | reverse complement strand
ATAGCTCCAGGCTCTTCCACCCCGAAGCTGTAGTGGTCGTAGATATCTTCCAGCGTCACCACTTCAACGCGGGCATAAGGAATCCAGGGAATCCGGCCGGCGGGATAGCGGGCAAACTTCTGGGCCGGGGCCAGAAACTCGGCCGGTGTCACTACCCAGTAATCAGCACGAAGGCCGGGCTCGGTCAACCGGCCCGGTCTCCGGAGCTCAATCCGTTCCGGTCGCAGGAACTGCCCGGGAGTCGCAACGCAGAATTCTGCAGGGCGAAAGACCCTCCGGCAGAAACAGACCCTGTCTCGGTCCCGCTCAAAACCATCGCTCATCTTCGGAGCCCAGGGCTCGGTCACGTCAAGAATGACCGGCAAACCTGCGACATCGCGGAGCGAGAATCTATAAGTACCGGTGTCATCCCAGAGAAAGCGCAACTGTCCCGAGTAGAGCGACAACCTTCGCAGGTATTCAACCTCCAGATAGTCGAGAAAGACTTTCTTCCCTCCTTGTCCGCGCAGCTCCAGTGTCACTGTATTGCGGCTGAAGTTGACCGGCAGGGCCGTGTCCACTACGAAATCAAAAGGAGAACTGGCCGGAGCAGCGTAAAACCGGAGAGTATCTATCGGGCGGTGATTCAGGTACGCCACAATCTCGTGGTCAGCACTTGATTTGGGGCCCGAGAACAGTCTACCGGAAACTCTTTCTACCTTAAGCGGGTAGTCAAGTCCAAGGTCAATGTCAATGCTGGCCGCCTCCCGGTCGGAATCCTTGGTTATCGTCCTCCAGACCCAGAGCAGACCGGAACGGGCCGGGCACTCAAGGTCATGTTCCTGACGCAAGACAGACCTGGCCGTTCTGACAATCCGCGTCCCGGTGGTGTCAGGTCCCAGGCCTCTGGCCATTCTCCGGCCCGGACCCCCTCCCCATGCCAGCCAGTAAACATTGTGGCGCGCGTAGTAGTTGCTGACATAGACAGAGCAACGATTGGTCCAGTGGTTGGCTCCGAGCCCATAGAAAACAACACGGTCGTCAGGGTCAAGCCTGCCGTCTTCTTCTCCCTCGATGAATATCGGGACTTCAAGCATCGAATCAGGATATGGGCCGTTCAGCGAATGTTCACCCAATGTGAACATTGCAAGAGTGGCTGGGTCAATCCCTGCCGGCCCGACCCCCAGCTCCTCAAGGTCGCTGCCGCTGATACTGTGAATTCCTGTGCTGCATACCCGGACCTTTACCCAGTGCGGGGCCCGGTCGAAGAAGTTCCTCCGGTCCTGTTCCTGATCAAGCTTCCAGCCCAGTGCCTGGTCGCCATTGAGCAACAGCCGGCATATCGGACCGTCAAGCGGGTCCGGACGGGAGTTGCTGAACGGCTGTTCCTCAAATGACACCTCAATGTCTATCCGGTCATACACCTTGAGCACCCGTGCACCCGGGTCATACCGGACCGGACTGAGCCGCACCTCGACAACTCTTATATCCCGGAACTGCTCGACCGGACCGAACTCGGCAACCGACCCCGGCACGAATCCGCTGAAATCAAGGGTTCCAGGGTTCCAGGGTTCTGGGGCTCTAGGACTCGAACCCTCGGCCCCTCGACCCCTTGAACCCTTTTCTTCACAGGGAACCGCCAGAGGAACTGCAATCCTGTCAAAAGTCTCCACCGGTCCGGTCTTTACTTTCAGCCTGACCCCGCCGGTTTGAGGAATCCCGATTCTGACGACCTTGCTTGGCAGGTCCAGTTCCCCGGGTTGCGCCAGATGGTCCGCATCCGGGAATTCAACCGACACCTCTCCTGAAATGCCTTTTTCCAGCCGGACCGGCCCAGGCTCATATCGGAAAACAACCCCAAAAGAATCGGCCCTGTGCACAGAAACCCCGGCTCCGAGCGGCAAAGGCAGAAGTAGAAACGCAGTCAAGGCCAATTTCCATATCATATCAGCCCAGTCTAGACCAAGCACCCTGCAAGTCAAGCCGCCGGACTGGCGTACTGAAACAACCTTGAATCCTGCCGGCATCGCTGCCTGATTGGATGTCGGCGCTCCGGTCGGACCGTAGCGCGGCTGCTGTCATGCTTGGGCGAAGCCACCTCTACGCTTGAGACTCTTCGGCGGAGTTTACCCTGAACGACCATGAGAGATGCTTCGCTGCGTGAGCCGTCCGACGGCACCTGCCTCCAGCAGAGCAGCATGACAGGAAGTGAAGGGCCTCAGAGTGACAGAGCAGGATGGACAACCAGCGGGTTTGCTGCCAGCCCGCCGGTTGTTATCTGTTGTTTAGACAACCCAACGGTCGAAGGCCTTGAGCCAGAGGGGTTTGACTTTGCCCTGGGATACGGCCCGTTCGAGGACCTCTCGGGCCGGGTCCTTTTCCATTGGAGCCCAGTGAAGCCATTTGGTCGGGCCATAGTCCTGGTAGCCTTGAACCACCGCACTTGTCCGGCCGAGGAGTTCGGCCGCAGTGCCGCATTCCTTTCTGAGCTTACCGGCTTTTTCATAAGCCAGCCTGAAAAAGGCCGGGTAGCGGTAATCCCGGGCCATGTGGTGGTCAACAACCAGAATCTTGAGTTCCTTCATCGACAGTATCCGGCAGATGTTCACAATGCTTCTGACCAGGTTGTAGTCGGTCGCAAACTGGCCGAGTTGGTATGTGGGATAGCCGTCAAGGATTACGGTCTGAGCCTTGGACGCGCAAATCAGGTCGGTTGTCTGCTTTTCGGTCGGGCCGCTGACGTCAGAGGTGATGAGCACTTTGTGTTTGCCCCGTTTGATTTCGGTCATTATGACAGCGCCGGGTTTCGCATCGTGGGTTCCGTGCCAGACCGGGCTGGAAAAGGCTATTTCTGTTCTCTTGAACTTGAACTTCCGGCCGTCAGCCCAGATTGTTTCCTCGGGCAGGCCATCGATTGATTTGTGGAATCTTTTTGCCCGGGCTGCCTGTTTCGGAGGCAGGTCTTCGCATGACTTTGCAAAGAGCACTTTGTCGCCGTAGGTTGCGAAGTCACGCAAGGCAAGGAAATGGTCAAGATGGTAATGGGACACGACAATCGCCTGGGATGAGACGCAAGCCTCATGACAGGCCTCAAGGTGTTCTTTCAGGAGTTCTTCGCGCTGCGGCTCGGGCAAGGCAAACGAAGCGGATTCGGCCGAAGCGCCCGGGTCAATGGTGATAGTTATGTCAGGGGTCTTGACCAGAGTACACATGCTCTTGACACCGAAGGAGTCGAATGCGACGTACTTGACCTGAACCTTGGGCGGGCCGCCGATGACCGGGTCGGTGAGTTTCATTGCAGGTAGAGCAGAAGCAGATAGTACCAGGCCGGGATGGTGAAGAGCAGGCTGTCAATCCGGTCCAGGAATCCGCCGTGCTCGCCCAGCGCCTGTGAGGTGTCTTTGATGCTGACCGCTCGCTTGAAGATGGATTCGAACAAATCCCCGATTTGGGACAGAGCGCCCAGGCCGATGCCGATTGCCGCAAGGTAGAACCAGGGCTGACCGGCCAGGGGCCGGAACTGTTTCAGGAATAGTGCTGCGAGAACGGCTGAGAACACCAGGCCCGCGACAAACCCTTCCCAGGTCTTTTTCGGGCTGAGATGTGGCATCAGCTTGTGCCGGCCAAAAAGCTTGCCAATGGCCCAGGCTGCGGTGTCATTGGTCCAGGTGAGAAGCAAGGGAAACAACACAAGCCAGGGGGAGAAGGAATACTCAGAAGCAGCCTGCCTGAGCATAACCAGATGGGCGGGCAGGAATCCGAGATAGAGGAGGACGAATGCACCATAGACCGGGGTCCGAGGCTTGGCGTCACGGGTTATGACCGCAGCGATGAACACTACTGCAATAGGGGCGATGAGAAAGCCCGGGAGCCAGCCGAGCCAGGCCGCGGCGATGATTGAGGCATTCAGGATACACAGAAGCCACTGGTTCAGTCTGATTTCGGCTATCCTGAGCAGCTTGATGAATTCCAGGGCCGCCAGGACAGACCAGGCTGCAACCATGAGCGCCAGCACCGGACCAGGTGCAAACATCATGACCAGGAATACGGCAATCCCAAGCAGGGTGCCGATAATCACCCGGCCGAGCAAACCAGTGGTTTTCAAATCCGGCCGAAACGGCGCTGACGCTTGCTGAACTCTTCTATTGCCGCGAGGAGCTTGTCCTTGCGGAAGTCAGGCCAGAGCGTGTCGGTGAAATGGAGTTCGGTGTAGGCCAGTTGCCAGAGCAGGAAGTTGGATATGCGCCTGTCTCCGCCCGTGCGAATCAGAAGGTCCGGGTCGGGCAGCGAGCGGTCGTAGAGCAGGCTTGCGAAATCCTGTTCAGATTCAGGGATTCCTTGTTCCCCCGCTTTCTTGCAGGCGTCGAGTATTTCAGCCCGACCTCCGTAGTTTATCGCCAGGATGAAAGTGAGCCCGGTGTTGGATGCGGTATCAGCTATCAGGCTTTCAAGCCTTGTGCGGACGTGCTCGGGAAGGTCACTGGTCCGGCCGATAGTTCGCACCCGGACGTTGTTCTCCATCAGTCCGGGCCGCTCATCATCAATGGCCCGGGCCATGAGATTCATCAGGGTATCCACTTCCTTTTTCGGGCGCTGCCAGTTCTCGGTGGAGAATGTAAACACGGTGAGGTACTTGACTCCGATATCGCCACATACTTGCACCGCTTCATGCAGGGCTTTGACCCCTTCGCGATGGCCAATGGCCCGGGGCAGGCCGCGACGACGGGCCCAGCGGCCGTTGCCGTCCATTATGGCCGCGATATGGGCCGGGACTTTCAAGGCTTATTTCTCGAGGATTTCGGCTTCTTTTTTCTTGAACAGTTGGTCCAGCTTGGCGATGTACTCGTCGGTCAGCTCCTGGATTTCTTTATTGCCGGTCTTGGCGTCGTCTTCAGAGATTTCCTTGTCTTTCTCTAGCCGTTTAACCTGGTCATTCGCTTCGCGGCGCAGGTTGCGTACTGCAATCCGACCGTCTTCGGTCAGCTTGCCGCAGAGCCGGACAAGTTCGCGGCGGCGTTCTTCGGTAAGAGGCGGAATCTGGATACGGATCAGATTGGCCTCGATTCTCGGGTTGAGCCCGAGCTCGGCCCGGTGGAGGGCCTTTTCTACTTCGGGCAGAAGCGTTCGGTCCCAGGGCTGGATTGTGAACTGCCTCGGCTCAGGGACCGAGATGCTTGCGACCTGCTTGAGCGGGGTCGGTGTGTCATAGTAGTTGACCCGAACTCCGTCAAGAATTGCGGGATTGGCCCGTGACGTTCTGATTCGGGCAAACTCCTGCTCGAGCACTTCCAGTGTTTTGGCCATTTTGGCCCGGAACTCTTTGTAGATTCGTTCTAGCATATACGACTCCCGATTTGCTTCCTTTGGATGATTTCAATGATAGCTTTCGGTCGCTTGATGTCAAACACGTGTATCGGAATGCGGTTTTCCATACACAGAGCAAAAGCGGTCAAGTCCATGACCGCCAGTTTTTCGGCCAGCGCTTTTTCATAGGACAGTTTGCGATACAGGCGGGCGTGCCGGTCCTTTTTCGGGTCAGCCGAAAAGACCCCGGTAACATTGGTGCCTTTGAGGATTGCATCCATGGCCAGTTCCGCGGCCCGGAGCGCTGCGGCCGAGTCGGTAGAAAAGAAAGGGCTGCCGGTTCCGCCGGTGAGAATCAGTATCCTTTTCTGTTCCAGTTCCTGCCGGGCTTTTTCGACTGTGTATCTTTCCACGAACCCGGGGATACCGAAGGCGCAGAGATGGCATACCCCGGCCCGTTTCCTGAGAGTCTCGGCCAGACGGATGCCGTTGATGATAGTGGCCAGCATCCCGGCCCGGTCGGCAACCGTCCGGTCAAACCCGCTGGTGTCGCGACCGCGCAGGATGTTGCCGCCGCCCACTACTACCGCAAGGGCGACCTTTTTCCTGCGGGCCTGAACCAGTTGGCGCGTGATTGAGCCAACCAGTTCATCGGAAGCAAAGCACTCGCCCGAGATTTTCAGAAGGATTCGATTGTAGCGCGGAAGGTTACTCACCCACTTTGAACCGGGCGAACTTCTTGATGCGGATGTTCTCTCCGAATTTGGCGACCTGTTCCTTCAGATAGTCGCCGACAGTTTTCTCCGGGGTTTTAACGAACGGCTGTTCAAGGAGGCAAACATCAGCATAGAACTTCTCCAGCTTGCCGTTGACCATTTTCTCGATGACTTTCGCAGGTTTGTCGGACTGGGCTGCCTGTTCTTCGTAGATGCGCTTTTCCCGGTCAATCACTTCGTCAGGAACCTGGTCCCGGTCAATAGCAACGGGGTCGGTGGCCGCCACCTGCAAGGCCAAGTCACGCACAAACCGGCGGAATTCCTGGTTGCGGGCCGCAAAGTCAGTTTCGGTATTCACCTCAATCAGAACGCCCAGCCGTTCGCCCGGGTGGATGTAGGCCTCGACAACTCCGGCGCTGGTAGGCCGTTCCGCTTTCTTCGCGGCTTTGGCAATACCTTTGGTCCGGAGGAGTTCAATCGCCTTGTCAATGTCGCCGTCAGCTTGTTCAAGCGCATTCTTGCAGTCCATCACACCGGCCGCGGTCCGGCGGCGAAGGTCCCTTATTTTGTCCAGCGGCTGGCTCAACTTGCTTCCCCTGCATCGGGCTCGTGCTCTTTGTGTCCTTCCATGACCGCATTGGCAATGGTGCTGGTCACCAGTTTGATTGAGCGCAGCGCATCGTCATTGCCCGGAATCGGGTAGTCAATAAGTTCGGGGTCGCCATTGGTGTCGATAAGGGCGATAACCGGAATCTGCAACCGGCGGGCCTCAGCAAGAACGGTTCCCTCGCGGGTCGGGTCAATGATGAACACCGCGCCCGGAAGCCGGTCCATCTCCTTGACCCCGCCAAACATCTTGGCCAGTTTCTTATGCTCGCGCTGGAGCAGAATGGCTTCTTTCTTGGTGGCGCTGCCGAAGTCGTTCTCCTTTATCATTCTCTCGAGGTCAACCATCCGGACGATGCGGGTGGATACTATCTCGAAGTTGGTCAGCAGTCCGCCAATCCAGCGTTCGGTCACGTAGAATGCTCCGCAACGTTTGGCTTCTTCTTCGACGATGGGCCGGGCCTGCTGCTTGGTGCCGACGAAAAGGATATCCTGGCCGGCTTCGGTGATGTTCCGAATCGTATCGTAGGCGATGCGCAGCCTTTCGAGGGTTTTCTCGAGGTCAATAATGTAGATGCGGTTCTTCTTGCCGAAGATAAAGGGCTTCATCTTCGGATTCCAGCGCCGGGACCGGTGGCCGAAATGAAGGCCAGCTTCGAGCAGGGTCTTAAGGGTTATCGTTTGGTCCACTGGAACCGTTTCCTCCTTTTGGCAAGGCCGTATTTCATCCGTTCATGCTCCCGCGGGTCACGCTTGAGGAGCTCGGCGTCCTTAAGGGGTTTGCGCAGGTCCTGGTTGTGGATGAGAAGGGCCCGAGCTGTACCCAGGGATACGGCGTCTGCCTGGGCGCTCAAGCCGCCGCCCCTGACTTTGCACTTCAGGCCGAACTGCTCAAGGCTGCCGGTTACCTTCAGCGGTTTGAGAGCGTTCCGGACCAGGTCGGCACGGCCGAAGTACTCTTCATAAGTATGGTCGTTTACCAGGCGGTCAGAGCCACCCGGAATCAGCCAGACCCGGGCGCTAGCGTTCTTGCGCGAACCGACAGCAAAGTATGACTCGCTCATGATTCCAGCGGTGTTGGATTCTGGGCCTGGTGTTTGTGTTCCGGGCCGGAATAGATGTGGAACCGCTGCATCCTTCTTGACTGGTGTCGGTTCTTGGGCAGCATCCGTTTGACTGCAAGTTCCAGGGGCCGGGTCGGAAATCTCTCGACCACCTGCTGGTAGGTGCGTTGCTTCAGGCCGCCGGGATAGAAAGAGTGGTGGTAGTAGATTTTGTCGGTCAGCTTCTTGCCGGTCACGCGGATGCCTTTGGCATTGACGACAACCACATGGTCGCCGGCATCAACATGCGGGGTGAACATGGGCTTGTACTTACCCATGAGCAGCAGGGCGACACGGCTGGCAAGACGGCCCAGGACCTGGCCCTGGGCATCAATCAGGTGCCAGTTGCGCGTGACGTCCTCTTTCTTAAGAACAAAAGTCTTCATTTGCAGAGTTCCTTTATACTCAAATAAACCCATCTGTCAAGGATGAACAGACCCGCCGCCTGCGGCGGGCAGTCAGAACGGAGAAACTTCCTTCTTCATCTCCTAAAGTCTGGCGCGAAGCGCCATTTCTCATTATACCCATTTCCATAGCGCAATCAATGGCAAAACCAGGGTCCGAAAACCGATATAGAATCGGCCACGAAAGACAAACAGAAGAGGATTCAAGGGGCCAAGGGTTGAGCCGTCGGACGGCACCTGCGAGGACGCAGAACAAGGGGACGGCTTTAGGCATCAAGCAGGACGCATCCGGCGTTATGCATTATGCATCATGCGTTATGCGTCTTTCAGGCGTGTTGTCCTTATTGAGGAATCGGGCCACTTTGTCCAGGCTTGTGGTAAGAGTCAGGTTTCCGGGAAGTGATTCGAGAAAACGGCTGCCATAGCTGCGTTCGAGGATGCGGCGGTCAAGTACGCATACCACGCCCCGGTCTTTCTGGGTTCTGATAAGACGGCCAAAACCCTGGCGGAACCTGAGAACTGCGGTCGGCACCTGATAAGCATTGAACGGTTTGATACCCTGTTCGCGCATCTGCTCGGCGATGGCGGCAAGTCTCGGGTCATCCGGGACTTCAAAAGGAAGCCGGCAGATGATAAGACAACTGAGAGACTGGCCCGGCACGTCTATTCCCTGCCAGAATGACTGGGTGGCAAAAAGGACCGAATGGGTGTCGGTGCGGAACTGCTCAAGGAGCCTGGCAACCGAGAGCTCGCCCTGGCAAAGGTGAGTGTAAAATTTCTCAGGAATCAGGTCCCGCACTTTGTTCATCATGTCATAACTGGTGAAAAGAATAAGTGCCCGACCTCGGCTGACCTTGAGAATATCACTGATGAGCCCGGCTGCGGCCTGGATGAATTGGGCATGGTTGGGTGGCGGTATCTTGTCAGCAACATACAACAGGCTGTTGCGGCCGTGGTCAAAAGGCGAGTCCAGGAGCAGGGTTTGGAACCCGGCCAGACCCAGGCGCGAGGACAGGAAGTCAAAACTGCCGGCCACAGTAAGGGTGGCTGAAGTCATGATAACGCTTGAGTGCTCAGGAAAGACCTGGTCCTGCAGGGTTGGAGCCACATTGAGCGGCGCGGAAATCAGGGTGATGCTCTTCGGGCCGGTTCGCTCAATCCATTGAACCTCATTGCCGGGGTCGGGTTCGGTGAAACTGGTAAGACCACAGGCCGCTTCCTGAAGCCGGCGGCCGGTTCCAGCCAGTTCTGCAGCCAGGTGCTCGTCATCTGCGTGTTCGACAGCCTGTTTGACAGCGCTGCTCAGTCTGTTCAATGCATGTTTGGGCGTGGCCGGGAGCGGCTCTCTCAGGCGCAGACGGGTGGCTTGAGCAGGCATGATCGCGCTGGTTTCTCTGAAGAACTGTTGCAATTCGGTCCGGCAGTTCATGACTTCGTGCTCAATCGCCTGCTGCTGCTCTGCAGAATGGCCCAGGACATGAATCAGACCGCGGCCGGTTATCGGGCTGAGACTGTCCAGAATTCCGAAGAGCCAGCTCTGCGATATCCGGGTGCCGAAATGGCGGACACAGGCGTCTTCAAGCCGGTGGGCTTCATCAAACACGACCGCATCAATGTCGGGCAGAACATCGGACTCAGTGGTGAATCCGGCAAAGAACAGCGAGTGGTTGATGATGAGAATGGCCGATTTCTCCCAGGTGCGCCGGGCGCGGTAGTAATAACAGTCCGAGAAAAAGGGGCAGTCTTTGCGACGGCAGGTTGCCGAGTCCCGGGAAATGCGACTTCGCAAACGGGAAGGCAGGGGATAGGATATGTTGAGCAGGATGCCGTCCGGACTGGTTTCTGCCCAATCAAGGAGCCGGTCGGCCGCGCCGGCTTCCTGCCTGGTGTCAAACAGGCCACGGGCAATCCGGGCACGGAGCCGGAAAAGGCAAAGATAGTTCTCCTGGCCATAAGCGACAGCGATTTCCGGAGTTTCGGGAATGATTCTGCGAAGCAGGGGAATGTCCTGATTCACGAGTTGGGACTGAAGAACCCGGGTATAAGTTGAGACCGCCAGCCGCTTCCTGGTCTGCTTGACCCACAAACAGGCAGGAGCAAGATAGGCCAGGCTCTTGCCCACGCCCGTGCCGGCTTCGCAGGCCAGGTTGGAACCGGTTGTGAGCGCGTGCCAGACATGGCGTGCCATTTCCGCCTGCTGGGGACGGTATTCGTAATTGGGCAGGACTCGGTCAAGCCGGTTGCCGGGCCGGAACAAAGAGTCTGGTGAAAAGTCAGTCATCTCTGGTTCTGGAATTGAGAATCCGGTATTTCTGCACGAACTCCTGCTCGAAATCATAAACCGCGTGGAAATCCTCGGATTTGTCTTCGTCGGTCTTGGACATCAGCTCTCCGCTCACCAGATTGAATACGATTGCGCCGAAGTCGCCGGTCGTGTGCACGCCCCAGGTGTTGAGAACCGTTTTAGCCATCCGGCCGTATCGCTGGTGCGCCAGGACTTTGATTCCTTCAAGCAGCTCCTTGCCGGTCACATGGCGCTTGTGCTTGAACAGCTTCTGGGCAACAGAAAGCGCCTCGTAGACAAACAGGTAGGCCTCAATGGAAAACCTGCCATCCTTCTCGACAACGCGCTCAAGCCTGTCAGACACGAGGCCATTCTAGTCAAGGCCAGCAAAAGCGCAAGACCGATTCCAGGGAACAGCAGTATCCCTGACCGGAACACAGAAGTCCCCGGCTGAATCTGATTTCCTGCTGACAATCTGGCCGGTTGACAGAACCCGGACTCGGCATAGAATGAAGCGATGATACTGCGAGGGAAGTCAATCATTATCCTGCTGCTTGCCGGGCTGGCGGCTGCGTCGGCCCGCGAGCCGGAGTTCAACGAGTTCCGGGCAGTGCAGGAATCGCTGTCCGGCGTGCATCCGAGAATGCGGGCGTCATGGCTGGCAGAGCGCGGGCTGGATGATTCTTACTACACCACATTCCGCAAGCCGGATAGCAGCGGGATCCGAATGGTCGGGAAATGGGGCCGAGGCCCTTCGGTCGAGGTAACCGGTCAGGACTCGCTTGTCGCGCTCACACTGGGCAGTGAAGTGGCGCTGCTCAACTTCGCTGACCCTGACAGCCCGGAGGTGCTTGCTGAGATTCAGTTGAGCTACCTGCCTTCGCAGTCTGCACTTCAGGACTCGCTGTTGTTCATCGGCGGCAACGGAATCGAAACATGGAATATCGAAGACCCCACCCAGCCGGAACGGTTGAGCATCATTCCCTACGCGGTCGGTGACTTCAGCCTGCAGGATACATTCCTCTACTTCGTCAGCCTGGATACCTTCCGGGTCTACAGCATCGCTGACCCGGAGAATCCCTATCAGCTTGGTTCTTGCCGGGACAGCGGCTACGTTGCAGCGGCTGCAGGAAGTACTGTAGTCCTGATGGTCGGCGAGGCCTTGGGGTTTATCGACGTGTCCGACCCGGCTAATCCTCACCGCGTCGGACAGTACCCGGGTTTCGCACTCGGCACCGCTGCCAGGGGCAACATCTGCTGCGCGGCGATGTACTGGTCAACCGACGAGGACCACTTCCGATTTGAGGTCCTGGATATCTCCAACCCCGGTTCAGTCAGCAGGCTCGGCTACCTCAACGACATCGGCGGGTATGACGTCCATCTCGATGGTCCGCTTGCCTTCGTTTCGGGTTTCCAGAGCAGCGGCTTTGAGTTCACCATCATCAGCATTGCTGACAGCACGAATCCCTCCAGGGTGGGAGGCTGCACGACACCGGGAGATAACTCTGGAGTCTGGAGCAGGCTGGCGATGGACCGGGCCTTCGTGGCAGACCGGAGCCAGGGGCTGACTATCGTGGACATCAGCAATCTCAATAACCCTTCGGTTGACACCAGCCTCATGAAGGCAAGTCGAGCTCAAGACATCTGGATTGATGGAGACTACGCATACGTGGCAGACTGTGCAGCCGGGCTGCGCATTCTGGACGTATCCGACCCTCCTGCTCCAGCGGAAATCGGTGGCCTTGACTCAATGCACTACTGGACGAGCGAAACCGTAACCGCACGAGACAGCTTTGCCTTCGAGGGTCTCGGTTGGCCGCCGTATTTCCGCAGCATCCTTGTCAGCGACCCCACAAGGCCAGTCGTTGTAGGCGGTGGTGCGTCCGAGACGGTTCCCAAAGACATGGTACTGCGGGATACCCTGATATACCTGGCAGGGAGACTCAGATTCCATGTTATTAACGTTGCCCGGCCGCGTGAGCCGGAATTGGTGGGGAGCTGCGTGCTATCCGGAGATGTCTGGGATATGGACATGGAGGGCAATCTGGCCTACGTGACTTCGCGGTACTTTACTACTGTAGATGTCTCCAGGCCGGACAGTCCGCAGGTGATTCACGAATGGGGCAGCCGTGCGTCGGGAGTCGATATTGTCGATACGATTGCTTATTTGGCCTATTACGGCCTGAAGACCGCCAGCGTCGCAAACCCGACGTCTCCTTACATACTCGACTCGGTTCCACTGAATGACATTATCTCGGACGTGGTTGTGGTGGACACTTTGGCTTTTGTCGGCGGCTATACGCTTCACATCTTCAATGTTGCGGACCCGAGGAACATCAGACAAGTTGGCTCCTGGACCGCGCCACACTGGGTGCGCCGACTTCTCTACGCACCGCCTTATCTTTATGCAGCCTGCTATGCGGCAGGTGTCTGCATTCTGGAGACAACGCAGACCAGCATCGAAGAGCCGCTGAGCAGAAGGCCGGGCGTCATTGCGGTCAGGGTCTGGCCAAGCGTGACGATGAGGTGGGTGCACGTTGAAGTGGCAGCGCCTGCAAGCCCTCTTGAGTTGGAATTGTTCGATGCGATGGGGAGCAAGGTCCCGGATGCCGCGTGGAGCTCTATTGTATCACTTGGAGACTGTTTCAGAATGGAACTGGACCTGGCCGGAGTTCCGGCTGGTGTTTACGTTCTTAGGAGCAGGGTAGAAGGCAAGACTTGGACGACGAAAGTCGTCAGAACTAGAAGGAGGTAAAACATGAAGAGAACCTTCGTAATGTTACTGACATGCATCGGGATGGCATTCCCATATCTGAAAGCATAGGGAGGAATGGGGTCAGGTCTTTACTCTTGACATTCGGGCCGTGGCGAACGAAAGAAAAGAAAAGAGGCCGGTCGGAAAAGAGTCGCTGTCCCTATTTCCTATTTCCCTATTTCCTCTGGGGCATCGTTGGACATGAACAC